>CAKUCE010000265.1 GCA_934643535.1 uncultured Clostridia bacterium
TTCTGAACCGGAAGAAAAAATAAAGAGCATTTTTGAGCACCTATATAATGTATAAAAAAATCATTTTTTTTCCTTTCACAACCACTTGACCACATAAATTTTTTTGAATATAATAACTTCTGAAAAACGTTTTCACAAAACTAAAGAGAGGGATTGGCTATGGCTGCAACGATTAAAGACGTTGCCCGGATGGCAAATGTATCCATTTCGACGGTTTCTCGCGTCACCAGCAATGCGTCCAATGTATCCCCTGAAATTCGCAAGCGTGTATTGCGAGCTATCAGCAAATTAGGCTATACGCCCAGTGTAATTGCCAAAAGTCTGGCAGTTCGCAGTCTTTGCAATATTGCGGTCCTGATGGGGCGCACAAAGAACATGGCATTTGAAAATCCAGACTTCATGCAGATTTTGGATGGCTTGAGCAACAGCCTTGGCAAACAGAACTATAATCCGGTGCTTTGTACCAATGCCAATCCAAAAGAAGAAATGGAACTATGCATGAATCTGGTGCTGACGGGCGCAGTACAGGGCGCTGTGGTGGTTGGCTCCTTTCGCAATGATCCGCTTCTGGAACGGCTGGTAGAAGCCCATACGCCCTTTGCACTGATCGGATTCCCGTCTGGACAGCCGGATATTCATACCATGCCTTATAACTCCGTAGGGACGGATGACTATTCCGATTCGTATGAGGCGGTCAGCTACTTGATTAAGCGCGGTCACCGCCGCATTGGGCATATTTATTCTTCTCTGGATTATACGGTAAACCGTAAGCGTTATCAGGGGTATATAGATGCTATGGCAAATCATGACCTGCCGGTAGGTCCGGAATTGGTAGAGGAAGCGGATTATTCCAGGGAAAGTTCCTATGCAGCCGCTCAGCGGCTCCTATCTCTGCCGAACCGTCCAACCGCTCTGTTTTGTATGGACGACTATAAGGCTGTCAGCGCCTTGAGCGTGGCGACGGTGATGCATCTTCGGGTGCCCGAAGATATTTCGATCATGGGGCATAACGATTATAGGATTTCCACGCTCGTTTATCCGGCATTGACGACCGTGCATGTGCCTTTGTACCATTTGGGAAGCAATGCCGCCGATCTGGTCGTGCAGGCCATCCGGCGGTCGGAAGAGCCGATCAAAAATATCCTGCTGCCCTCTCACATTGTGGAAAGGGACTCTGTGGCGGAGCCGCCGCGCCAGTGATGACATACCCTCCCGTCGAAGCCCTGCGTGAGCTGCACATCACGCAGTTGCATAGCCTATATTATTTTCAGCTTGATCCGGCCGAAAAGCTGGAAGGCGAACGACATGATTTTTGGGAAATGGTTTACGTAGATGAAGGCAGCGCGGTGATTCAGTCGGAGCAGGAAAAAATTACCCTGCGTCAGGGGGAACTTTTTCTGCACGCGCCCAATCGGTTTCATCAAATCCATCTTTGTCGTGAAAATCGCCCGAATGTGCTGATCATTTCGTTTTCTCTGGAACGAGGCGGTCTTGACATGATTGAAAACCGCCCGCTGGAAACCAGCCGCAGAGAGCGAATCATTCTATCTTCATTGCTGGAAGAAGGTGCCTCGCTGTACGGGCCTATGCTGGATTGTCATCGGGATCTTGCCCGTGATCGTCTTTGCAGCGCACGCTTTGGCGCTTTGCAGATGATCGTGGATTATCTGGAACTGCTGCTGATCGAGCTGGTGCGCGGTTGCCAAAAGGCGAAGCCTGCAGCGGCAGCGCTTCCTGTACTGACCCTGGAAGAGCAGCCTGAAATGCTGGTAAAACGGTTGAAGGATTACATGCGCAGTCATCTGTGCGATCATCTGACGTTTGAGGATTGCTGCCATTACCTGAATATGAGCGGCACGACGCTGAAGGCGTTGTTCCGTTCGCAGAATGAAAACGGCGTGATGCACTGCTATCAGCAAATGCGCGCTGCGGAAGCGCGGCGCATGCTGCGCAGCGGAAAATGGAATGTTACGCAGGTGGCAGTGGAACTGGGGTATTCCTCCTGCCAGGCGTTCTCTACACAGTTTCGCCGTCTGATGGGTTCCAGTCCTACCGCATATCTGCGGCGGGTGGCGGCTGAGCCGGAACAACTGACGCATCAAGGCGCGCGTGCCGAAAAAAACAATCGCCTGATTTGATAAAATGTCGGCCCGGGAGAGAACGTTGGGACCATCCGTCTCTGTTATACTGAAGCTATCCTGCAAATCAAACAGATAAAGGAGCTAAGGATGATGAAGTCTTTCCGTATCGCCATCGTTGGCGCCGGCGTATGGGGCGACACACATGCCGCCATTTACCGGGAACATCCCATGGTTGACCCTGTCGCCATCTGCGACAAAAATGAAGAACGCGCACGGGCGCTTGCTGAAAAATACGGCCTGAAAAAAGTCTACACGGATGTGGACGACCTTCTCCGGGATGGTGAGTTTGAGGCTGTTTCCATTGTTACCCCTGACCATCTGCATGCGGATATTGCTGTTAAATGCGCTAATGCCAAAAAGCATATGCTGATCGAAAAACCTCTGGCCACTACCCGCGAAGACGTTTTCCGCATCGTGGATGCGGTGCGTGCGAACGGAG
The DNA here is from genome assembly GCA_934643535.1 of uncultured Clostridia bacterium. Taxonomy (GTDB): domain Bacteria; phylum Bacillota; class Clostridia; order Christensenellales; family Aristaeellaceae; genus Limiplasma. Next base: position 2,581 of record CAKUCE010000265.1, read on the forward strand.
TACGGGCTATGGTGGACCTGCACAACCGCTGGAGTCCTCCGTTTGCCGAAGCGCATCGTCTGATTGAAAACGGCGAATTGGGAACTCTGCGCAATGCGTATTTCCGCCTGAATGATATTAAGTGGGTTGCTACCGACATGCTGCCCTGGGCCTCCCGTTCTTCGATTCTCTGGTTCCTTGGCAGCCACAGCTTCGATACGCTGCAGTGGCTGTTCCATGACAGTGTAAAACGTGTCTATACCGTATCCAACCGCGGTGTGCTGGATGCACTGAACGTTCCTACGGAGGACGTGTTCCTCAGTACGCTGGAATTCGAAAACGGCGGTATCGCCCAGATGGAAAACGGCTGGATTACGCCTAATGCAAATCCCTGCGTGAATGATATTAAGTGCAATTTGTGCGGCGACAAGGCCATGATCGCCATTGACGCCAGCAATCACAATCTGATCCAGTTCTATTCTGATGAAAAAGTAACGGTGCCGGATATTATTGTCCGCAACCAGATTCATGGCCGCGTGAAGGGCTTTGCGTATGAAAGTATTCGCTCTTTTGTGGACAAGCTGGCGACCGGTGAGCCCTTCACCGTAAGTTTGGAGGACGCAGCCCGTACTTCACTGGCAATCCTTGCCATTATGGAATCCGCCAAGACTCGCACTCCGGTAGAAATTGATTACGGCTCTCTGGCATAAACAATAGAACGACACGCCGGTGTGGACGCATGCCGGCGTGCGTCTTTTTACGTATGACACATCTGAGAAAGAGGGTGCTTTGAATGCATCGGATGATAGATAAAACCTATGATATGGTTGTGATCGGCGGAGGACCCGGCGGCATTCCGGCGGCGATTGCCGCGGCCCGACGCGGAAAAAAGGTCATGCTGGTAGAACGCAATGCTTTTCTGGGCGGTGCAGCCACTTCAGGTTTGGGAATTCTGGGATACCTGGATCGCAATGGAAATAAAGCCCTGGGCGGTATCGCGCAGGAAATGATTGACCGTCTGGAAGCGATGCAGGGCGCTATGGGGCATTTTCGCTGTCCGGTTCATAACTCCATTACGCCAATTTCTCCGGAATGTTTTAAGATTGTTGCTGTGGAGATGTGCCGGGAGGCGGGAGTAGAGCTGTTATTCAACGCGGAGCTTTTTGATGTGCGGGTCGTCAATCAGCGTGTTGTCAGCGTGACGGTCTATGGCAAGTGCGTCCAGACCATTTTACATGCCAAAGTTTTTGTGGACGCGACTGGCGACGGCGATCTGGCATATATGGCGGGCGCGGCATTTCACAGCGGTCAGGACGGCACGGGGATAATGCAGCCTGCCACATTGATGTTTACGGTGACTCATTACCACTTGGAAAAACTTCTGGATTTTGCCGAACATCATCCGCAGGACTTTGGCATCAAGGAGGATTATGCGAAGGGGTATACGCCGG
>CAKUCE010000266.1 GCA_934643535.1 uncultured Clostridia bacterium
CCCCGCAGGGGCAGGGAAACGGTCTTGTCGCAGCATTCCAGCACCCGGCGGCTGACGCCCTCGCCTTCCGCGCCGATGACCAGCGCCACAGCGCCGTCAAACTTCACGCTGGCGTAGTCCTCGCCCTCCATGTCGGCGGCGTAGACCCAGATGTTGCGCTCCTTCAGGGCTTCGATGGTGTTGCCCAGATTGGTCACCCGGGCCACGGGCAGGTATTCCACCGCGCCCGCGCTTGCCTTCACCGCGGCAGGGGTCAGGCCCACGGCCCGGCGCTCCTGCACGATCACGCCGTGCGCGCCGGCGCATTCCGCCGTGCGGATGATCGCGCCCAGATTGTGGGGGTCGGTGATGCCGTCCAGCAGAATCAGGAAGGGCTGCTCCTGCCGGGCTTCGGCCAGCTCCAGCATATCCTCCAGCGTGCTGTAGTGATAGGCGGATGCAAAGGCCAGCATGCCCTGATGGTTGTGGGTGATGGCGTCCAGACGGGCGCGGTCCACCTCCTGCACGGGGATGTGACGCTCCTTGGCCATCTGCACGATCTCCCGGGCGGAGCCGCTGAGCTCGCCCCGGGCCACCAGCAGCTTCTCGATGTCCCGGCCGCTCTTGAGGGCCTCGCGGATGGGATTGCGGCCGCTGAGCAGATTCTCGTTGGGCACCACATCCGGCTCGGTCTCCACGGCGGGGGCGGGCTGATAGGTCGCGGGCGCGGCGTAGCGGAATTTGTTGTAGCCGCTTTCCTCGCCGCCGCGGCGGGCCTTGCGCTGCTCGTCGTAGGAGGCGGGAGTCACGTTGCGGCCCCGCTCCTCGTAACGGGGAGCATTTTTGGAGAAGCGGTATTCACCCTGCTGGGGCTTGGGACTGAACTTGCGGCCTTCGCTGCGGTTCTCGCGCCGGTCGCCGTCAAAGCGGCGTTCCTGACCGGGACGGGCGTTGTCGTAGCGCTTGCCCGGGTCGGAGCGGCGGTCGCCGCCGTAAGGCTTGCGCTCGTTATTCCGATGGTCGCCGTAGGACTTGCGGTCGCCGTCGAAGCGACGCTCGTCGGAACGGGGGCCGTCGTGATAGCGCTTGCCCTCGCCACTCCGGCTGCCCGACTTGCCGAAGCCGTATTTGCCGGTGTAGCGGCTGCCCTCGTCCTCAAAGCCGCCCCGGTTCTGGGCCACGGCCTGTTTTTCCCTGCGGGTCTTTCCTTTTACGTCTTTATAAAATGCCATGTTGTTTCCTGCTTTCTTTTTGGGTCGGTTGGATTGGTTTCAAGTGATTCAGGCTTCTGCGGGGCCTGACGGCTGATTTTCCCGGAGGAAGGCTTCCCGCCGGGCGCGCATTTCCGCCTGACGGCCGCAGCTCTTGGCTCCCTCTGGACAACCCCGGCGGAGACATTCCGGCCCCGCGTCCGCGAAGAGGGCGGGAGCTTCCCGGTAGCAGAGGGCGAACATGCTCTCCGCCAGTGCACGGATCTCCCACTGGGCCCGGCTGCACATGCGCAGCGCAAAGAAGTGGCGCAGCTCCCGGGCGTTCATGGTCAGCATGATGCGGGTCTCGCAGGCTCCCGGCAGCACGAAGCGAGCGTCCTCGTTGCTCTTTTCGCCCGCCGCGCCGAGCCGTTCCTGCCAGCTCTCGTACCACTGCTGCATCTGAGCCATCTGGCCCCGGTATTCGGCAGCCGCGTCCTCGCCCAGCGCCGCAATGGCGGGGGGAACGACGTAGCCGAAGCCGTCCTTATAGCTGACGTACCGCTGGCTCTGTACGCTGAAGCTGGCGATGCGGTGCCGGGTCAGCTGGGCCAGCAGCACGCGGCTGACGCCCTCGACGAGAAACGTGAAGGACACGTGTTCCAGCACGCTCTCGTGCCCCATGCCCATCAGCTTTTCCAAAAAAGCCTGCTGATCCTGCCGGGACACCTTCTCCATCAGCTTGTCCACATTGCCTCCGGCGTAACACAGCCGGGCTCCCAGCGCAATCAGCGCCTGCGCGTCCGGCGTGTGGCTCAAAAGAAGCACCCGCTGCTTGCACTCCGGCACGGCTTTTCCCCCTCTCCCTGATTGAGTAACATCTTATTTTAATGGATTGCCCCGGCGATGTCAAACAATTCGCCGATTCTTTCCATCTGCCCGGAAAGGTACAGGTAGCCCATCAGTGCCTCCAATCCGGTGGCGCGGCTGTAGTCCTCGGGGGACTGATTCCTGGGCACGGCATGTTTGGCGTGGGCGTTCTCGCCCCGGCGCAGCACGTCCCGCTCTTCCTCGGTCAGATGGGGTTCGATCTTCAGACATGCCTGAGCCTGCGCCGCGGCGTTCACCAGCTGCACGGCCCGGCGGTGCAGGGCGCCCGCCTTTTCGCCGGAGCGGAGCAGACTGCGCCGCACCAGCAGGTCCCAGACCGTATCCCCCACGTAGGCCAGTGCCAGCGGCGTTTTCAGCCGGGCCTCCCGGGCGGTCATCAGGGGGGAAAACAGTTCGGTGGGCATAAGATCAGGCCTCTTTTCCGTCAGTCTTGGGTTTCATCCAAAGTCATGGAGATCACGTTTTCCACGCCGCCCGCATAGCAGAACATGTCCACCGGCTGACAGGCTTCCAGCCGGTAACCGCCCTCCCGGAGCAGCTTCACGTCCCGGGCCTGCGTAGGCACATGGCAGCTCACGTACACCACCCGCCGGGGCCGCGTCCGCAGCACCGCGTCGATCACCGGCTGCTCCACGCCCTTCCGGGGCGGATCCAGCAGCACCACATCCGGACGAAGGCCCCGCTCCACCAGCCTGGGCAGAACTTCCTCCACCGTGCCCAGATGGAACTCCGCGTTGGAGATTCCGTTCCGGGCGGCGTTGCGGCGGGCGGCTTCCACCGCCTGCGGCACGATTTCGATGCCGATCACCTTCCGGGCGCTGCCCGCCATGCACAGGGAAATGGTGCCCGCGCCCGCATAAGCGTCCACGACCACGTCCTCGGGCCAAAGCGACGCCAGGCGGATGGCGCATTCGTACAGCCGCTCGCACTGGTCGGGGTTCACCTGAAAGAAGGAAAGGGGCGCGATCTCGAACGTCAGGCCCAGCAGTGTTTCCTCAATGGTATCCGCTCCCCACAGTTTTCGGGAGCTGCTGCCCAGAATGACGTTATTTCGGGCCCGGTTCACGCTCAGGTGCAGCGCCCGGAAGCCGGGCACGGCTTTCTGCAAGCTTTCGATCAGCGCGGGAATTTCCGGCAGCCTGTCGGACGCGGCGACCAGCAGCACCATGACGTCGCCCCGCCGGTTAGAACGGATCACCACATGCCGCAAAAGTCCCTTGCCCGTGACCTCGTCGTAGGGCTGCACCCGGCAGCGGCTCATCCACGTCTTGACCGCGCCCACGATGGGGCTCAGCCCCGTCATGGAAATGGGACAGTTCTCGATGGAAATGATCTGGTGGCTGCGGCGGCGGTAAAAGCCCAGCTCCGGCTCCCGCCAGCTCCCGCCCACCGGCAGAGCGGTTTTGTTGCGGCAGTGCCACGGCTCCGCCGCTCCCAGCACCGGCGGCACCTGCCCGGCTGCAAGCCCTAGCCCGGCGATGCGGTTCAGGCAGTCCAGCACCTGCAGGCGCTTGGCTTCTAGCGTGGCCTCGTAGGTCATATGCTGGCCGCTGCACCCGCCGCATTTGTCATACACCGGGCAGCGCGGCTGCGCCCGCTGGGCCGACGGCTCCAGCACCTGCACCAGCCGACCGAAAGCGTAGTTGGGCAGTGCCTTGACGATCTGCACCTCCGCCGTTTCCCCGGGCAGCACCCCCGGCACGAACACGGCCATGCCCTCATGGGAACAAACGCCCTCCATCTCACTGCCCAGCCGGGCGCAGGAAAGGGTCAGCCGTTGATTTTTCTCCAAAGCCCCGCTCATGAATACCATCCTTCCGTCCCGACGGGTCAGGGCGTTTTTTCGCCGGATACAAAAAATCCGGCCGCCCGCAGAAGAAGGCCGCGTCAGACGGCGCTCCGCAGGCAAGCCGGAACGTGTTTCAGCAGGGTTTC
>CAKUCE010000267.1 GCA_934643535.1 uncultured Clostridia bacterium
TGCTCAGGCTGTCTTTGTATTTGCCAAACGGACTTTCCGGCTCCTGATGAACCAGCTCCGTGTCCAAACTGCGGTAGCAGCGCTTTCCAAAGCCCGCGGCCAGCATGAAGCGCAGCTTCACCCATAGACGCTGGGGCTTGTACAGGGCGTTGAAGATGTCTCTGGCCTGATCGACCAGCTTTTCGGTGGGTTCCAGACGGCTGTAATTACTCAGCGCCATCATCCGCCACAGAGGAGTGACCGTCACGGCGAAGACTTGCAACTTATCCACCCGGCGGGCAAAACGCAGCGGGGTTTCCCCCTTCCGGGGCGTATAGCCCGTCAGCTTCATCAGGGTGCAGACGGCGCAGCCGTACAGGAAAATCTTGTCCTGCACGCTCTGCTGCTTTTTGACCATCCGATCCGGCATCCGCAGATAAATCCGCACGCCTGCCGCTGCCAGCGCGGTCAGCAGGATCAGCAGCAGCCATAGCCATGGGGAAGGAGGATCCTTCGGATCGGGCTCGTCCTCCGGGGGCTCGGTTTCGTCCGGCTCGTCGCTCTGCTCCGGATTTTCCGGGCTGGGGGTGGGCCGATCCGGCTCGTCCTGCGGCGGCTCCGGGCTGGGAGTAGGGGTAGGCTCCGGCTCGGGGTCGTTCTGCGGGGGCTGCTGATCCAGATTCTGCTGGGCGGGGGTGGGGTCGAAGGGCACCCAGCCGAAGCCCTCGAAGTAAACCTCCGTCCATGCGTGGGCGTTCCTGCCCGTCACGTAGGCAAAGCCGCTGGAATCGGGCTGGGCCAGAAAGCCCTCCACATATCGGGCGGGCAGGCCCGCCATCCGGCAAAGCACCGTCATGGCGGAGGCAAAATAGGTGCAGTAGCCCTCCTTGCCCACATAGAGGAAATAGGTGACGAAGTCCTGATTTTCCGGCGGCGTGACCGGGCTGAGCGTATAGCGGTAATAGCGCTGCAGATGCCGCAGAATGGCGCAGGCCTGCTCGTAGGGCGTGGCCGCTTCGGCGATCATGCTGCGCATGTCCTGATAGACCCTTTGTTCCAGATGGCCGGGCAGCGCGGTATATTTGGCGGCGATCTGAGCGTAATAGGGATCGTTTTTGGGCGCGGCATTGACAAGCGCGCCCAGCGAAGCGTCGCCGCCCTCGATCACGGGCGCGTAGACGGTGTACTTGTCGCCGGAGATCAAATCCCTGGTGATGAACAGCTCGCTGGCCTCGTTGAAATAGGGCACCATGCTGCCGTAGGTGGTCAGGGAGCGAAGGAAGACGGGCGTGAAAACCGTGGAAGCCGCGCTGTTCTGCATCTGAACGGAAATGGCCTTCTGATCCAGCAGAGAGCTGGCCTTCAGCACCGTCTCGGCAGGCATATTCTCCAGAAAGACTTCTTCCCGCAGGCCTTTCCAACGGGGATTGACGTACAGATACCGCCGCCCGGAGGACGTATCCCGCCAGCTGCGGCCGGTGTATTCATCCTTGGTCACGGCCCGAAGCAGGGTCTTCCGGGAGGTCTTCACCGTCATGACCGGGTATTCGGTGGGCTCGGCTTCGCCGCCCAGCTTGCCGCTGCCCATGGGATAATAGCCGTAGCTGCCCAAAGTGAACACGTTGCGCGGCTCGGTGAAGAAGAGGTAGTCGGTAATGGTCTGCTTCAGATTCATGGCTGCCTCATGCAGCGGCCCCAGCACCACATTCTGACCGGGGGCGATCAGCAGCCCCAACGCTACCAGCATCGCCGCCATGGGCAGCACCTGAAACAGATTGCTTTTTTCATGGGAACTCTGGGCGATCAATAGCAGCAGCGCTACCAGCGCGGGAGCGGCATACCAGAGGAAGCCCTGCTTGCCCATGCTCCACAGACCGAAAAGCACCATCACCACCATGGCGGTGGCGAGGATGTACCCCACGCCGCGGGCAGAGAAGGTATATCCGATCACGGCCGCGACTACGGCCAGCAGCAGGGCAATCTGGGAGGAGAACAGCAGCGGCGCGGCGGTTACGCCGTTAAAATACAGCGAAATGGCTTTCACGGCCTCCACTGAAGAAGGAAAGAATCCGCCGCCCGGCAGGAAAAACTGCCCGATCAGCAGCGCTCCCAGCAGAGAAAAGCAGATCAGCCGGGCTTTTTTGCCTGCGGCCTGAAAGGTCATCAACGCGGTCAGCGCCGCCGTTGTCAGCGTGGCCGTCACGAACGCGCTTTCCACGCCCAGCGCCCACAGCATGGGCCACAAAAGGCCCAACGCCAACAGCAGCGCGGTCATCAGTCGGCTCAGGCGTTCGCTCGATAAAAATGCGGGTTTCTTCATCGCGTTTTCAACTCCCCTGAGGCGTGACGTAGTTGACCTCCACGCCCGCCTGCTGCAGCCTTCCCACCAGCGCCAGCCGCTCGGGCCGGTCGGTACGGAAGGTGACGTAATACAGGCGCACATTGGGGCCCATGCGCTTCATGCGGATCATCAGATCGGCCACCTCGGAGGTCAGCCGGGTGGTGATGATGACCACCGCGCCCAGCTTGCGCAGCTCGGCCATCTGCATCATCAGCACCCGCTCGAAGCGCTCCGTCTCGTTGAAGGTGCAGCGGGCCAGCTCCTCCAGCAGCACAGGCAGGCCCATGTTGCTGGAATACTCCATGGGCCGGTCCCCCACCAGCGGCAGCCGTACCTGATTATCCTGCCGGATCTGGCACGCCACCACGGAGGCGGCGGTCTCCAGCAGCGCATCCTGCAGAAAGGCCGCGTTTTCCTTCGGTACGCCCTCGTTCAGATGGGGCGGGGAGGTATCCAGCATCACCAGCGCGTCGGGCAGGGCCGGTTCCTCAAACTGCCGGACGATCAGCTCCCGCTTTCGGGCGCTCATCTTCCAGTGAATGCGCTTCAGCGGGTCGCCCTGCTGATAATTGCGGAAGTCGCTGGGGCTGGAGGGATCCTCCATGGCCCGCTTCATGGTTTCCACGCCCATATCCCCGGCGGCGAAGGTCAGGGGCTCCACCTCAAAGGGCACGGGCAGCACCAGCAGCTCCTGCCCCGCCAGATCGGGCTGATGCTCTTTTTTGAAAAAGCCGAAAATATCGCTGACCACATAGCTTTCCACGCCGGGAAACATGGCTCCCACGTGGTCGGCCACGAAGCGGTGGGTCACTCTCTGGCGGCGCTTGCCCAGATGGGTCAGGTAGATCACCCCCGCAGGGGTATTGCTGGTGGCCCGCATATGCAGGGCGATGGGGGCGATGGGCAGCCAGCCCTTATGGCTGACCGCAATCTCCATGCTGACCACCTCGCCCCGGTTGACCTTCTGGCCGCTGAGGGCATTGGACACCTGCACGGTTTTCTCGGCCATGCGCACGCTGACAAAGGCGAACACCCAGCTCAGGAAAAGGATGGTCGCCAGCACGAAATATACCCGGTTGCCCATGGACAGGGCGCAGAGCAAAAAGAAGCCGAAGAGGATGCCCATGGTCAGGGTAGTATGTTTCATTAGGGTGGGGCTCCTTTCGACGTTATTTATGGGTTTTAACAGTGGTGGGAGGCGGCAGGCGAAGCGCACGGCAGTGCGGGCTGCGCCGATGGTTTGCCCCGAGGAAAGCTCCCAGTGCGCCCGCAGGCGCATACCCCTGTCCTGGGTGGGGAATGACGCGCCGGCTACGGCGCGGGAGCAGGGTTTGCAGCTCCATGGTTTTCTCGCCAGCTTCGGTGCCCGAAGGTTTCCAAAGGGCGATCGGGAAGCCCTTTGGTGCGCCCGCAGGCGCATACCCCCTGCCCCGAGTGGGGATGGACGCGCCGACTACGGCGCGAGAGGTGGGGCTGCCGCCCGATGGGTTTCTCGTCAGCTTCGGTGCCGAAGGTTTCCAAAGGGCGAGCGGAAAGCCCTTTGGTGCGCCCGCAGGCGCATACCTCCTGCCGCCGTCGGGGGAATGACGCGCCGACTACGGCGCGGGAGCAGGGCTTGCAGCCCTATGGGGCGTTCACACTTTTCTTTCGATGGCGAAAGAA
>CAKUCE010000268.1 GCA_934643535.1 uncultured Clostridia bacterium
GTCCACGCCATCATGCGCGTGGAGGACGACCCCGCCTATACCTCCGTGGGCTTCGGCGGCCTGCCGGATCAGACGGGACGCGTCATGCTGGACGCCGCGTATATGGATGGAAATACGCTGCGGATGGGCGGCGTGATGAGCGTTGAAAACATCCAAAACCCCATTCTGCTGGCCCGCTCCCTGTGCGGCAGAGAGACCAACTGCCTGCTGGCCGGCCGGGGAGCGGAGCAGACCGCCGTCAGGCAGGGGCTGGCTATGCGCGACATGCGCACGGAAAGCAGCCTTCGCCGCTGGCGTGAGGCGGTGCAGAAGGAAAACGAACCGCTGACGGCCTATCGGGGCCACGACACGGTGTGCGTGCTGGCGCTGGACGAAAGCGGCCGCATGGTGGCGGCCACCTCCACCTCCGGCCTGTTTATGAAGGAGCCGGGGCGCGTAGGCGATTCGCCCATCATCGGCTCCGGCTTCTACTGCGACGCCCGTTTCGGCGCGGCGGCGGCCACGGGGCTGGGGGAGGACATCATGCGCGGCTGCCTGTCCTACGAAACAGTCTCGCTGATGCGGCGCGGCAGAACGCCCAAGCAGGCCTGCGAGGAAGCGCTGCGCGGGCTGGTTCGGCGCAAGGTGGAGCTGGGCGAGGACGAGGGCAGCATCAGCCTGATCGCCCTGTCCCCCGAGGGCGCGTTCGGCGCGGCCACCACGCTGCCCGTCTTTCCCTTCGCCGCAGGCGACGCCTCCGGCGCGGCCCTGTACCTTACGGACCATTCGGAAAGCCCCACGCTCCGGCTCGCCACGGAGGAAGATCTGGAGGGCGAACCATAAGGATATCGCGCGTCAAGCGTAGCATATCAACAACAAAAAAGGAGGAACCCCACATGAAGAAACTGCTCGCGATTCTGCTCGTTGCCCTGCTTGTCACCCTCACGCTGCTTCCCGCCGTTTCAATGGCGGAAGACGTGGAGCTGGTCATGGGCTCCTGGCGCAACACGGACACTCCTCAGGTGGAAGCACTGCTGAAGCGCTATAAGGAAATCAGCGGCGTCACCATCCGGTTTGAACCGACCGTATCCTCCCAGTACAACGCTACCCTGCGCCTGCAGCTGGATAACGGAACCGGCCCCGACCTGTTCTACAGCCGTTCCTACGCCACGGGCGAAGAACTGTACAACGCCGGCTTCAACATGGTCTGCAACGACATCCCCGGCGTGATGGAGAACTTCACCGACGCTGCCCGCGAGGCCTTCACCGCCGCGGACGGCAAGGTCTTCGCCGTACCCTTTGCCGCTGTTTCTCAGCCCATCTACTACAACAAAACCATCTTTGCCGAGAACGGGATCACCGAGCTGCCCAAGACCTGGGAAGAATTCATTGCCCTGTGCCAGAAGCTCAAGGACAACGGCGTGACCCCGCTGGCCAACGGCATCGCCTCCAACTGGGACATTCTGGAGTGCGTCCTGCTGGGCATGGTGCCCAACTATATTCCCTTCGAAGAGCGCGCCGCCTATGAGAAGGGCGAAAAGATGATGAACGACGAGACCTGGGTTCGCATCTACACCGATTTTGCCAAGCTGGCCCCCTTCTTCCCGGAAGGCTTTGAATCCATCGATAACGACAACGCCAACACCTATTTCGGTCTGGGTCAGGCGGCCATGCTGATCGACGGCTCCTGGAGCTGCGGCGTGCTCAACGATAAGGCCAACTACGACATCGATCTGGGCTTCATGGCGTTTCCGCCGCCCGAAGGCAACGAGCCCGGCATGTGCCTGCATCCCGACATGGGCATCGCCGGCAACCCCGCCACCCAGCATCCCGAGGAGGTCAAGGCATTCCTGCAGTGGCTGGCCTCTCCCGAGGGCGCGCAGATCTCCGCCGACTATCAGCCCGGCGGCTTTCTCCCGCTGATCAGCACCCCCATCACCCTGCAGGATGATACCATCGCCGATATGCTGGCGCTGAACGAGGGCAAGAACCTGGACGCCCGCTTCATCTGGACGCGCATGATGGATCTGTACACGCCGATGGTCGAGCAGCTGAACCTGCTCTGCCGCGGTGAAACCACGCCTCAGGCGGCCGCCGACGCGATCGCCGCGCTTTGGAACAAGTAAACCCCTATCGCCAACGGCAGGGCGGCACGGCGTAGCCGCCCTGCCATTTTCAAATGAAGGAGGAAGCCCATATGCAGGCAACAAAAAAACACGGGGCCTTTCAGGGCGGAGGCAGCATCAAGCCGGGCGGCGCGTACTGGATCCTGTACATTCTGCCCGCGATGCTGTTTTACGTCGTGTTCATGGCATACCCGATGATCGACTCCATTCGTCTGTCCTTCTATTCGGGAACAACGGGCACACGGGAATTCGTGGGCTTCGCCAATTATGTGCGCCTGTTCACCGATCCCGTGGTTTCGGCCCGGTTCTGGAACGCCTTTGGCAACAACTGGATCTTCTTTGCATACCATATGTTCCTGCAAAATTCGCTGGGCATCCTGTTCGCCGCCATTCTGACCAACCGCACCATGCGCGGCCGGCAGCTGTATCAGACTCTGATTTTCATTCCCTGCACCATCGCCGTGCTGGTGACGGGCTACCTGTTCAAGCTGATCCTCAACCCCATCTGGGCGGGGGCCACGCTGAAAAAGGCGGGCCTGGGTTTTCTGGTCCGTTCCTGGCTGGGCGACCCCAAAACGGCGCTGTCCTGCGTATCGCTGGTTTCCGTCTGGCAGTGGGTGGGCATCCCCACGATGATGTTCGTGGCGGCGTTTCAGGGCATTTCCGACGACCTGATCGAGGCCGCCTCCATCGAGGGCGCATCCCCCTGGCAGCAGTTTATCAAAATCAAAATTCCGCTGATTGTGCCCGTCATCGGCATGATCGCCATCATGACGTTCGTCTCCAACTTCAACGCCTTTGACGTGGTGTTCTCCATGGAAACGCCGGACGGCGCGCCCAATTACACCACCGACATTATCGGCACGCTGTTCTACCGCTACGGCGTCGCCGGGCAGCACCCCGTCGGCATTCCGGAGCCGGGCGTGGGCGCGGCCATTTCCACCACCATATTTATGATCCTTCTGTGCGGCGTGCTTCCCACCCTTCACAGCACGCAGGGAAAGGAGTGAGCCGTCATGAAGAAAAGAACGCGTTCCATGCGCATCATGAACCTGCATATACCGTATCACATCATCATGATCATGTGGTCGCTCATCGCCATGATGCCCGTGTGGCTATTGCTGATCAACACGCTTAAGCCCAAGAAGGAGATCTACACCAATCCCTTTGGCCTGCCCAGAGAGTGGACGCTGGACAATTATCGTTATATCATATCGGACAATAATTTCTTCAGCTATTTCAGGAATTCATTTATCGTCGTGGTCGTTTCACTGGCAGTGATTCTGCTGCTGGGTTCTCTCTGCGCCTACGCGTTGGCGCACTGGCGTACCCGCACGTCCAGGGGCGTGTACTTTTTCATCATTGTGGGCATGATGCTGCCCATCAAAATCGCCACCATCCGGCTGCTGGAGATCATGAAAACGCTGAGGCTTTTAAACACGCTGTGGAGCCTGTTCCCGGTTTATATCGCCATGGGTCTGCCCGTCGCTGTGTTCATCCTGACCGAGTTTATCCGGGGGCTGCCGGGGGAACTGTATGAAGCGGGCTTCATGGACGGCGCAGGAAGGTTTATGATCTATCGCAAAATCGTCCTTCCGCTGATTCGCCCGGCACTGGCCACCGTGGCCATTTATAACCTGGTGCCGATCTGGAACGACCTGTGGTTTCCCCTGATTTTTATCAACGTGGAGAACCAGAAAACCGTGCTGCTGGCCGTCACCAGACTGCAGGGGCAATACACCACGGACTGGCCCAAGCTGCTGACCATTCTGTCCCTGTCCGCGCTGCCCGTCATCCTGCTGTATCTGACAATGTCCAAGCAGTTCGTCAAGGGACTGACGGCAGGCGCCGTGAAGGGATAAAA
>CAKUCE010000269.1 GCA_934643535.1 uncultured Clostridia bacterium
CCTACCCGCGGTCTGGACGTAGGCGCCATCGAGTACATTCACGGCCAGCTGGTGAAGCAGCGGGACGAGGGCAAGGCCGTGCTGCTGGTCTCGCTGGAGCTGGATGAGGTCATGAACCTTTCCGACCGCATTCTGGTCATGTACGAGGGCGAGATCGTGGGCGAATTTGATCCCAAGCAAGTCACCGTGGAGGAGCTGGGCCTGTACATGGCCGGCGCCAAGCGGCAGGAGAAGGAGGCGGAGGCATGAAAAACTTTCTGCAAAAGGAAGGCACCCGCTCGGTGCTGGCTTCCCTGATCTCCATTCTGATCGGTCTGGTAGCGGGCAGCGTCCTGATCCTGATCGTGGGCCTGACCACCAAGGGCCTTGGCCTACAAAGCGCATGGGAAGGCATCCGACTGGTGTTCTTCGGCCTGTTCTCTACGGGCCGCAACGCTTCCGGCGCGCTGACCTTCGGTTTTAACCCCTCCATCGTGGGCAATATGCTCTTCCGCGCTACGCCGGTGATCCTGACCGGCCTTTCCGTGGCGGTGGCGTTCAAGACGGGTCTGTTCAACATCGGCGCGCCCGGTCAGTATCTGGCCGGAACGACCGTCACCCTGCTGATCGCCCTGAACCTCCCCACCGGCGTGGGCGATCTGGCGGCCTATCAGGCGGCGCAGGGCATCGTTCCCGCCGTCACCTATCCCACGTGGTTCGTATGGATCCTGGCGTTTCTGGGCGGACTGCTGGCGGGCGCGCTCTGGGGCGCGATCCCCGGCCTGCTCAAATCCCTGCTGAACATCAACGAGGTCATCGCCTGCATCATGACCAACTGGATCGCCGCCAATCTGGCCACATGGGTTTTTGACGTTTCCAATCTGAAGAACGTCATCGAGAACACCAAGACCAGCTACATCTACAAGACCACGGTCAACGGCGTGGCAACCTCCAAGATGGGGCTGGATCAGCTGTTCCCCGGTTCTCAGGTCAACGGCAGCATTCTCATCGCCATTGCGCTGGCGGTGGTCGTGTATGTGATCCTTTCCAAGACCACCTTCGGCTACCAGCTCAAGGCCTGCGGCTCCAACCGCTATGCGGCGCGCTATGCCGGCATCAAGGACAAGCGGAACATCGTGCTGTCCATGGCTATCGCCGGTTCGCTGGCGGGGGCGGCGGGCTCCCTGTACTACCTCAGCGGCAACACGGAGTTTTTCTGGTCCACCTACCAGCAGCTGCCTGCCGTAGGCTTCAACGGCATTCCCGTGGCCCTGCTGGCTTCCAACCATCCCATCGGCGTAATCTTCGCGGGCATGTTTATGTCCATGCTGGATATTGCCGGCCTGCAGCTGACCAATCTGACCGCGTACAACGAGTACATCACGGACGTGATCATCGCCGTGATCGTGTATCTGGCCGCGTTCTCGCTGGTGATCCGCATGTGGCTGTCCGGCAGCGGCAAGCGCCGCCGTCGCCGGGAGGAAAAGATCGTTCCCGCGACGCAGGAGACCAACAACAGTGAAAACATCGACCGGCCTGCCGGAGATGGGAAGGAGGCGGCGGAGAAATGAGTTTCCTCATTCGTCAAACCCTGATCTACGCGGTTCCTCTGATGATCGTAGCGCTGGCGGGTATTTTTGCCGAGCGCAGCGGCATCATCAATCTGGCGCTGGAGGGCATTATGATCTTCGGCGCGTTCATCGGCGTTCTGTTTGTCCGTCTGGTGCAGCAGTGGGGCTGGTTTGACGCGGCCATGGCCGCCAAAAACTGGCCGGCGCTGCAAGGGTTTATGGTTCTGGCCATGGCGGTGGCGGCGCTGTTCGGGGCGTTATTCTCGCTGCTGCTGGCCTTTGCGGCCATCAACCTGAGGGCGGATCAGACCATCGGCGGCACGGCTCTGAACCTGATGGCTCCCGCGCTGGTGCTGTTCTTCATCCGTCTGCTCGCCAACCAGAATACCCTGCAGATGTACACCGGCGACTCCGCCAGCTGGTTCATGATTAAGAAAACCATGCTGGGCTACGCCAAGACCGACAAGCTGGGCTTCTTTGCCGAGACCTTCCTCAACAAAGTCTATCTGGCCACCTATCTGTGCATCATCATCTACGTCATTCTGGCGGTGATTCTGTACCGGACCCGTTTCGGCCTGCGGCTGCGTTCCTGCGGTGAAAATCCTCAGGCGGCGGACAGTCTGGGCATCAACGTGGTAAAGATGCGCTATGCGGGCGTGACCATTTCCGGCGCGCTGGCGGGTCTGGGCGGTTTTGTATACGCCATGACCACGGCGAACTGCTCTGCCAACGGCGATGTTGCAGGCTTTGGTTTCCTGGCGCTGGCCGTCATGATCTTCGGCAACTGGAAGCCCCTGAACGTAGCGGGCGCGGCCTTACTCTTCGGCCTGTTCAAGTGTGTTGCGGCCAGCTACGCCAGTCTGGATCTGAACGGCGACGGCCGTTTCCTGCTGAAGGAGATCGGCATCAACATCAACTTCTACCGGATCCTGCCGTATTTGATCACGCTGGTGGTTTTGGCCTTCACCTCCAAGAGTTCCCGTGCTCCCAAGGCCGAAGGCATCCCCTACGACAAAGGCTCCCGTTAAGGGCAGAGGGCTGAGAGCTGCAACCTCAATCGTCGTCTTTGGCGCTGCCGTGCCAAATCCCCGTTTCGGTTGACGGCTGCCTTTTGCAGACCGGACTGCGCGCAGGATGCTTTCCTTGCTGAGCCTATGGCAAAGAGTCCGTATGGCAAGAGCTGCTTTTCAAGACAGACCATGATCCTCCGGCCAACGGGGGATCATGATTTCTTTTCCGCCGATCTTACAAGCGAGGGCATATCATGAAGAAGTATCTGGCTCCGACGGTGATGCTGGCGGTTTTCGAAGCCGTCGCCGTCGGCTTGACGCTGACAAAACACAATCTGTTCTATCTGTTCAACTTCAGCTATATCGGCTTCTCCATTGCGCTGGGGCTGGTTTTGTTCATCCGGCAGTACCGGCATGCGCGGCGGGTCACGCAGCTGCTGGTAGGGCTGTATATGCTGGTCTATCTGGGCCTGATCTGCCGGGAAAACATGCAGATAGAAGGCTTCTGGTATTATCTGTTCACGGGCGTATTTGAAGCGGCGACCATCCATTACGCGGTAGCGAAGATTTTCGGGCCGCTGCTGTTCGGTCGGGGATGGTGCGGTTATGCCTGCTGGACGGCCATGGTCTTGGATTTTCTTCCCTACAAGGTTCCCCGGCAGCCCCGAAAGAAGCTCGGCTGGCTTCGGTATGTTTTCTTCGCGGCTTCGCTGGCGTTTGTGGGCGGGCTGTTCCTGTTTCGGGTCTCCGACAAGGAAAGCGTCATGTTTTGGGCGTTTATCGCGGGCAATCTGCTCTATTATGCGCTGGGGATCGCGCTGGCCTTTTTGTTTCAGGATAACCGGGCTTTCTGCAAATATCTGTGTCCCGTCGCAGTCTTTCTCAAGCCCATGAGTTACTTTTCTCTGGTACGGGTTCAATGCGACCACAGCAAATGCGTTTCCTGCGGAAAATGCCGGAAGGTCTGCCCCATGAACGTGGATATGACCGACAACTCCCGCAAACGGAAAAACGGCACGGAATGCATCCTATGCCGCGAGTGCGCCAGAGCCTGCCCGAAAAAAGCGCTGTAATTCACCCGAAAAGACGCCGCAGGGAGCGGCGTCTTTCTGTTATGCGGCGTTAAGCCTGCCGCGGGGTGCTGCCTCTGGTTTCATTATAATATTTGACGATGTCCCGAAGAAGCTGGAAATGCTCGAAATCCTGCGAATAGACAATGTTGATCTCCCGCATCATGCTCAGGTTTTCGATGGGAAGCACCACGATCTTTTTCTTTTTCAGCTCGTCCATGCAGGCGCTTTTCGCCAGCACGGAAACGCCAAAATCCCGGCGGATCAGATCCTTGATGGTAGCGATGTTGTCGATCTCCAAAACCACGTTGAAATCGTCGATGCTCAGGTTCT
>CAKUCE010000270.1 GCA_934643535.1 uncultured Clostridia bacterium
CTTTCTGCTGTTCATATCAGATGCATTGCTATTTGGCTGGCTGTTTTAGCTTGATCTTTTGTAGACACTATCTAACGCGGCTCATGGTTGATTTTCAGGAAGAATATCCTCATGTGAGCTTCGATATTTACACTGCTGTGGCCGATGATGTAAAGGAGCGCATGGAAAGCGGGCTATTAGACATAGGGCTGCTTTTAGAACCTGTAGAAATTACCGGCTATCATTTTTTAAGGATGCCGCAAAAAGAAAAGTGGTGCGTTCTGATGCGGGCGGATTCCCCGCTGGCGGAAAAGGCTGCCATCAAGGCTGCCGATCTGGCGGGACAAAGGTTGATCCTCACCAGGCGAAAGTCTGTAAAGAACGAGCTGGAGAATTGGCTGGGAGAATTTTACGATCAAATCAGGATCGTCGGGACAACGAATCTGTCTTACTATAATCGCGTGATGATGGTAAAAAACGGCTTCGGAATCGCAGCCTGCCATGAATTCCAAAACATGGATAACGAGCTTTGCCTACGGCCTCTTATACCGGAGCTTTCCAACGGAAGCGTGCTGATCTGGAAAAAAGCGCAGGTCTTTTCCCCTGCCGTTGAAAAATTTCTTGAATTTGTCAAAAGAAGACTCTCCGCCGACGAAAGATAACGGGCGAATTCAAACCGCTTCACAGGCCGGGCGTCTGTAAAAAGCAATCGGACAATCCATGCTACAAATAAGGGCGGCACGCGCTGCCCTTATATTATTTTTATCCCTAAACGTCATCGTTTCATCGTTGTGAAATGCAAAAAATGTATTTCTGGAAATAGAAAAACAGCATTATACATCATTAGCATTCCGCCTTAAAATATAGATGTTCAAAGAATATCCGTTTTGGAGCGTTGCACTGCAAAAAAGGCCCGTTCTATGGCTGGCTTTGTTCTTCCTGAGCGGCAGGCTCCTATGGACATAATCAAATAAAACCAGCTTGTGGAGGCGTGGCATGAAACAGCCGTCGAAAAATCTGATCTATTCTAACCGGGACATCCTGCGCCTGGTCATTCCATTAATAATCGAACTGGCGCTGCAGTTGATTGTCGGCCTGTTTGATTCCATTATGGTTTCCAGCGTTGGAGAGGCTGCGGTATCCGGCGTTTCACTGGTAGACGCTGTCACGCAGCTCATCATTTATCTTTTTTCAGCGTTGGCTGCCGGAGGAGCCATTGTCGCAGGGCAGTATTTGGGCGCTGGCCGGCAAACCGAAGCGCGGCGTTCAGCCGGGGAGCTTCTGTGGCTGAACGGGTTGCTGTCAGCAGCCGTTATGCTTCTCATGCTGTTCCTCTCGGAATGGATTTTAACCCATTTGTTCGGACAGATCGAAGAAGATGTGGCCTACAATGCCAGACGTTATCTGAATATCGTGATTTTCTCCATTCCCGCGATCGGACTTTATGAAGCGGCCGCGGCCATTTTCCGCACGATGAATGATTCCAGGACTACTATGAAGCTCTCCCTGCTTATGAATATCATGAACTGCATGGGGAATGCCCTTCTGATTTATGGCTGCTCCATGGGAACGCAGGGGGCGGCGTTTTCGACGGTCGTCTCTCGATGGGTCGCGGCGATCCTGGCGGTGAGACTCCTGCTGAATCCTCGTCGGGAGCTGCACATAGAAAAGACGTGGCGGCATCGTTTTACTTGGTCGCTCACAAGGGACATTTTGAAAATGGGAGTTCCCAGCGGCGCAGAAAACGGTATATTCCAGCTTGGCAAAATCGTGCTTCTTGGCCTTGTGACGACCTTTGGCACCTCCGCGATCACTGCAAACGCCGTAACGCAAACGCTGGCTTCCTTGCAGGTCATCCCCGGCAGTGCGATACAGCTTGCAATGTTAAGCGTAATTTCCCATTGCATCGGAGCAAAGGACTATGCACAGGCAAAATACTACAACCGTAAATTGCTCCTGTTTGCATATATCGCTCTCGCCGTCTGGGCCGCCCTTTTAACTGCCAGTCTGCCTATGCTCCTCTCCATCTATCATCTGTCAGAAGAAACGGCAAACCTGACGCTTTCACTTTTTCTCTGCCACACAGCGGGTACGATTCTGATCTGGCCGTTGTCCTTTGATCTTCCGTCAGCTTTGTGGGCAAGCGGGGACGTGCGGTTTACGATGGTCGTTTCCATCGTTTCCATGTGGGTCTTCCGGTTGGGCGGTGCTTATTGGCTGGCGAATACGCTGAAGCTGGGGTTTCTCGGCGTTTGGCTCGCCATGGCGTTTTTGGACTGGGCTTTTCGGTCAGCCGCTTATCTGGCGCGATGGCGCAGCGGAAAATGGAAGACAAAAGGGCTGCTGATCAGCAGGTCAGAAACGGCATAAACACGCCTCCCTGTACGCTGCGTGCAATAAAGTGAACATATCTGCCGGTTTCTGTATCATACCAGTCGGAAAACGGCAAGCGGCTTTCCGTTTCCCGAAGATATTTCGCCAACGGTGCGACCAGGCGGCAAAACGTTTCCCGATCCTGCGCCATGGAAGCGGCCCAGATTTCCCAGTCGGACTTGGTATATTCCGCCCGGGAATCCAATGGAAAGCCGTATTTTTTCAGATGACGCAGATACCCTTCCGTCTCGCGGGCATAAAAGCTCCGGGGAAGCAGCTGCAGCCGCAGCGCCAGATCCCATGCCAGATTATACTTGATGCTCCACCCTTCCTGCCCAAAGCTGAGGCGGCTTCCCGATGGCATTTGCGCTCTCTTCAGCCAGCTTTCGGCCATGCTGCGCGCCCTTTTTTCCCATTCCTCCGCCTGGCTTTTTTCTCCGCAGCGTTCCAGAATTCTGGCATAGCATGCAATTCCGACGATCGCTTTAGCGGAAAGATTCACATTGTGCGCCAGATGCCCGGCAAAATCATCCGTGCAGAGCTGTTCGCCCGGATCATCCCCGTAGCGTTCCAGATAATGGACCCAGCGTTCCAGCAGGCCGCGGTATTGTTTCAGCAGCCGCTGCGATGCGCCGAAGGAAGCAGCTGCTTCCAGCATGATCAGCATATTTCCGCATTCCTCCACCGGCATTTGATTTTTTAACTCGTACAGATCGCTGCCGGCGGGGTAGGCGTATAACGGCGGATATACTTCGCCATTGGGGCAGGAACGCCGGCAGGCGTAAACCTGTCCTGTCGCATGCGGATAGCGTCCCACATCATGCGGCGCAAAATCTTCCTTCCAGACCGGCAGAGAGGCAAACTCCAGCACAGGGCGGCACAAAGCGTTCACCAGCTCCGGGCAGAACGCCAGAAACAGCGGAATGGAAGGATAGCTTACATCTACCGTGCCGATGCAGCCGTTGGAGTCGTTTTCCTTGGACAGCAGCGCCATTTCACCTTTGGGCGTGGCGATCAGCTTATGAGCGGCAATGCACTGTCTCCATGACGCAGAAATAATCAGCGCGTAATCTTTTCCGCCGATCTGCTCCGCCTTCTGCAAAACGTTTTCGTCCAGCGTGCGGCAGCGTTTCAGGAGGCTGTCGTGCATTTCGGCGAAACAGAGCAGCTGCTCCATGACGCCCTTTCCGTTTCGGGCATACCAGGCCCGGCACGGCACCCCAAAGTAATTGATGGAAGCAACATCCTCATAACCCAGCATCACAAACGCGCGCCGTTCGTCCAGACAGGTCGTACTCCAGCAAAAGCATAGACCGCCCTCATTTGAGCTTATCGTTCCCTCCGGGGAGCCCATCAAAAGATAGCCCCAATCCATCGTGATATGATCGCCCGAATGAGAAAGGATCCGCTGATTTTTCTGGCCGATGTAAGCCAGACGGAGCTGGCCGTTTTCAAAAGAATCAAAGGTCATGGGCGGCGGAACGGTGCCGTCAAAGCACCATTCACTGGAGGCCTGGAATTCTATCTGAACTTCGTGCGCCCGGCCGTCGAGGCTCTGAACCCCAAAATCCACAAATGAAATGGGGGTTGAC
>CAKUCE010000271.1 GCA_934643535.1 uncultured Clostridia bacterium
TGCCCAACTCCATTTATCTCTGCATCAATCACCCCAACGGTGATATTGCATTGGCGGTTTCCTGCATGGAAATCTGCGAAAAGCTGACTCCGGATGTGATTGCCAGCCAGATGGAGTTTCTGGATTCCTGTCCCTATGTGGTGCTGGACGCCAATCTGCGTGCCGACACTCTGGCTTATATTGCCGACCACTGTCACTCTGCTCTTTGTGCAGATGCTGTGTCCGCCAAAAAGGCGGATCGGCTTCGGCCCATCCTTCATCGGCTCACGTTCCTGAAGGTGAACCGTGCCGAGGCGGAAGTGCTGGTTGGTTTTCCGGTGAACGATTTTGAATCAGTCAGCAAGGCTTCCGCGCTGCTTCACGCTCAGGGGATCCCTGTCGTGGCGATCACCATGGGCAGCGGCGGTGCGTTCCTCTCCAACGGAGACGAGTCATACGTTCTCCCGCCGATGGCTCACGATGGAGTAAATTATTCCGGTTGCGGCGATGCTTTCTTCGCCGGCGTCCTTCATGGGCTGATCAACGGGAAAAGCACGTCGGCAACACTGCGCTGCGGTTTGGCGATGTCGGCGCTCAGTGCTTTATCGCCCTGCGCCGTCTCGCCGGACGTATCCTCGGAAGCCTTGGAACAGATTTTGAGTGAATCAAAGGAGGAAGAGTAAACGATGAATCTGCATGATTATCTTTGGGTATCGGAAGAAGTAAAGGAAGCGGTCCAGCATAACAAGCCGGTCGTGGCTCTGGAATCTACGATTATTTCTCATGGTATGCCCTATCCCCAGAACGTAGAAACCGCGTTGGCGGTCGAAAAGGTCATTCGAGACAACGGCGCTGTTCCCGCCACGATTGCCATTTTGGGCGGCAAAATGTGCGTGGGTATTTCCAAGGATCAGATCGAATATCTGGGCAAAAAGGGTCTGAAAGTGATTAAGGCCAGCCGCCGTGATCTGCCGGTGCTGCTGGCCCGCGGAGAGGATGGCGCTACCACCGTCACTACCACGATGATTGCTGCCCATCTGGCGGGCGTTAAGATCTTCGCTACCGGAGGCATTGGCGGTGTACATCGCGGCGCTGAAACGACCATGGACATCTCCGCCGACCTGGAAGAGCTTTCTCAGACCAGCGTCAACGTCATTTGTGCGGGAGCCAAATCCATTCTGGATCTGGGCCTGACGCTGGAGTATCTGGAAACCAAGGGAGTTACCGTGATCGGCTATCAGACGGATGAACTGCCTGCATTCTATTGCCGCAAGAGCGGCTTCGGCGTGGACTATCGTCTGGATACGCCTGCCGAAATCGCTTCCGCCATTCGTGTGAAGGAAGCATGCGGTTTGAAGGGCGGTCTGCTGATCACCAATCCCATTCCCGAAGAATACGCCATGCCCGAAGAGAAGATGAACAAGTGCATCGACGATGCCGTACGCATGGCCAACGAGCAGGGAATTCATGGCAAGCAGCTGACGCCCTTCCTGCTGGACAAGATCAAAACGCTGACGGAGGGCAAGTCGCTGGAAGCCAACATCAAGCTGGTGCTGAACAATGCCAAGCTGGGCGCGAAAGTGGCCAAAGAACTGTGCCGGGAAAACGCAGAGGGCTAGGCTGCGATTCCCCTCCCCCATTTTAGCATCATAAACAATCGCCGTTTTCGCTGCGCCTGCATGCGAAAGCGGCGATTGTTTATGTTTTCCAAAAAGTCAAACGAAAAACGCTCTGCATCGCAGAGCGTTTTTCATGGTATTGCTTAGTGCTTAGCGTACAACTCCCGCTTTTCGTAAGTGGTGTGCAGCAACTCATGAGATTTATGACCGTTGGGCTTGCCCAGATATTCTTCATAAATCTGCTTGATCTCGGGATTTTCGTGGCTCTTGCGCAGCTTCTTGGAAACGTCTTCGTCGTAGAGGGCCTTGGCACGCAGAGGACGAATGTCGGTCCAGTTACGGATCTGAGAAGACACGATGGGCTGACCGCCGCCATTGACGCAGCCGCCGGGGCATCCCATGATCTCAATGAAGGTGTAGTTCTTTTCGCCCTTCTTCACCATATCGAGCAGCTCAGAGGCCTTGCCGGTGCTGCTGGCAACCGCTACGTTCACATCCAGATCGCCGATCTTGACGGTGGCTTCCTTGATGCCTTCCATGCCGCGGACAGCGGTGAAGTTGACGTCTTCCAAGGTTTTCCCGGTAATGACCTCATACGCGGTACGCAGAGCAGCCTCCATAACGCCGCCGGTCGCACCAAAGATCACGGCAGCGCCGGTGCTTTCACCCATCAGGCTGTCGAAGTCCTCGTCGGGCAGGTTCACGAAGTCAATACCGGCTTCCTTGATCATGCGGGCCAGTTCACGGGTGGTGAGGACGTAATCCACGTCCGCCATACCGTCATGTCCCAGCTCGGGCCGATTGGCCTCGAACTTCTTGGCGGTGCAGGGCATCACAGATACAACCACGATATCGCGGGGATTCAGATTCTCGCGCTCGGCGTAGTAGGTCTTGATCATCGCACCGGTCATCTCGTGAGGAGACTTGCAGGAGCTAAGGTTCGGCAGGAATTCGGGATAATAATGCTCGCAGAACTTGATCCAGCCGGGAGAGCAGCTGGTGATCATGGGCAGCACGCCGCCGTTGGTCACACGTTCGATCAGTTCGTTGGCTTCCTCCATGATGGTCAGGTCAGCGCCGAAATCGGTGTCGAAGACCTTCGCAAAGCCCAGACGGCGCAGCGCGGCGGCCATCTTGCCGGTAACGCTGGTGCCGATCGGCATACCGAATTCTTCACCCAGCGCAGCGCGCACGGCGGGAGCAGGCTGCACGACCACATGCTTGGTGCCGTCGGCCAGCGCGTCCCAAACGTCCGCGATAGCGTCCTTCTCGGTCAGAGCACCCACAGGGCAGGCGGTGATGCACTGTCCGCAGTTGATGCAGGCCATCTGGCCCAGCTTCATGTTGAAGGGGCTTTCGATGGAGGTCTTAAAGCCGCGCATCACAGGTCCGATCACGCCGACCTTCTGCACATTGGCGCAGGCGCCCACGCAGCGGCGGCACAGGATGCACTTGTTGTTGTTGCGGACGATGCTGTCAGAAGTGCTGTCCACTTTGTACTCGTTCCGGGCACCGGCGAAACGCTCGCTGTTTTCTACGCCCAGTTCCTTGCACAGGGTCTGCAGTTCGCAGTTTTCGCTGCGGACGCAGGTCAGGCACTTCTTGTCGTGGTTGCTGAGGATAAGCTCCAGGTTCATCCGGCGGGCCTCACGTACGGCGGGCGTATTGGTCTTCACGACCATACCGGGCGTCACGGGCAGCACGCAGGCAGCCTGCAGGGTACGTCCTCCGCAGTCCACCACGCAGATACGGCAGTTGGCCGTCTCGTTGATGTCCTTGAGGAAGCAGAGAGTGGGGATTTTCACATTGGCTTTATGAGCCGCTTCAAGCACCGTCGAACCGGCAGGAACTTCTACCTGCACGCCGTCGATGGTGACGGGAATCATCTGTTCCATGGTTGATCCTCCTTAGGCAGAAATTAGTGCTTCTCAATCGCGCCAAAGCGGCACTTCTCCATGCAGGCGCCGCACTTGAGGCACTTGGTGGTATCGATCTTGTGCTGCTCCTTGACAGTACCGCTGATCGCACCGGCAGGGCAGACCTTGGTGCAGGCGGTGCAGCCGCGGCACTTGCCGGTGATGACGTAGTTCAGCAGCTTCTGGCAGTGATGGGCCGGGCAGCGCTTCTCATAAATGTGCGCCTCATATTCATCACGGAAGTACTTGATGGTGGACAGCACGGGGTTGGGAGCCGTCTGACCAAGGCCGCACAAAGCGGTTTCCTTGATGTTCTTGCCCAGCGTTTCCAGCTTTTCGATATCGCCGGGTTCGCCCTTACCTTCCACAATGCGCTCCAGAATCTCCAGCATACGCTTGGTGCCGATACGGCAGGGAG
>CAKUCE010000272.1 GCA_934643535.1 uncultured Clostridia bacterium
GGCGCGTTCCCGCTGTGGCTGAGCCCCGTGCAGGCCAAGATTCTCACCATCACCGACCGCAGCGACGAAATGGCCAAAGCGCTGGCGGAGCGGCTGGAAAAAGAAGGCATCCGCACCGAGCTGGATCTGCGCAATGAAAAGATCGGCTTCAAGGTCCGCGAGGCCCAGATGATGAAGATCCCCTACATGCTGGTGCTGGGCGACAAGGAAGTAGAGCAGAACGTGGTCAACGTGCGCACCCGCAAGGGCGAGACCATCGGCAACATGACCATCGACGAGCTGGTGGCCCGGCTGAAGCACGAGATCGACACCAAGGCGGTAGACTGAGCAGACGCGGGGAGAAAAGCATGAAGCTGATTCGGGCATTTGCCATTCTGACCTATGACCTGATCGCCGTCCATCTGCCCGCTTCCCATCAAAAATGGAGCTTTGGGGCCAAAAGGCTGCGAGCCTTCTGCGCCCGTCATATGCTGGCTTCCTGCGGTCAAAACGTCAATGTGGAGCGCCACGCCCGTTTTGGGCGTGGCGTTACCCTTGGCGACCGCTCGGGCATCGGCATCAACGCCTCCATCGGGGAACAGACCCACATCGGCAGCGATGTGATGATGGGTCCGGACTGTGTGATCTATACCCGGAACCATCGCTTCGACCGACTGGATATTCCCATGCGGGAGCAGGGCTACGGCCCGGTGGAACCCGTGGAGATCGGAGACGACTGCTGGATCGGCGGCCGGGTCACGATCCTGCCCGGCGTACACATCGGGAAGGGAGCGGTCATTGCTGCGGGCGCGGTCGTTGCAAAGGACGTGCCGCCCTATGCGGTCGCCGGCGGGGTGCCGGCAAAAGTAATTTACAATCGGAAGGATGGAAAGCAGGCGTGAAACGGTATACGGCGCGGCGGCTGATCGCGGTCTTTCTGGGCAATATCCTGATCGGAATTGGTGTGGCCATTTTTCGGATGACGCTGCTGGGCAACGATCCCAGCACCGCCTTTGTGCTTTCGGTAGCGGCCAAAGCGGGCATGGCTCTGGCCCCGATGCTGTGGATCTGCGGCGCGGGTTGGTTTGTCCTTGAGATCCTCTGGGGCCGGAAATTCATCGGACTGGGCACCTTTGTCAACTGGTTCCTGCTGGGGGCGGTGGCCGACGGCTTTACCTGGGTGCTGAATCATCTGTTCACGGCGCCGGAAGCCTTCCTGCCCCGGTTCCTGATCATGCTGCTGACGCTGCCGCTGGTCAGCCTGGGCGTATCCCTGTATCAGTCCTCGGAGCTGGGCACTTCTCCCTACGACAGCCTGGCGCTGATCCTGGACGACCGGCTTCCCAAAATCCCCTATTTCTGGTGCCGCATCGCGGTGGATGGCACGTCTACGCTGCTGGCGTGGCTGCTGGGCGGTATCGTGGGCTGGGGCACGCTGGCGTGCGCCCTTTGCCTTGGGCCTTTTGTCCATTTCTTTAACAAGCACGTTTCCGAGCCTTTCTGCCGGGTGGAAAAGCCTGCCCAAACGGAAACGGTCGGGGCCGAAAGCCTTTAGTTTTTTAAAAAAAACGGTTGACAAACGGGGAAAAATCCGTATAATCGTAAGCGATTCTTTGGAAACCTATGCCGAAGACAGCGGGTGAGGGTCCGCCCTCATAAGAAGCGAAAGCAGCGCCCGCCGAGGTGTAAGGCGGGAGAAATCCCCTGCGACATGTTCGCCCTTGCGCCTGCAAGGGTTTTCTTTTTGGAATCGACCATTTCAAAAAGGAGGTGCAACTCAAATGAGCAAGAATCTCGAGATCAAAAAGCAAGTCGTCAGCGACATCGTGAAGAAGTTTCAGGATGCCCAGAGCGTCATCGTGGTCAGCTTCAGCGGCCTGTCCGTGGAAGACGTTACCGCCCTGCGCGCTCAGTTCCGTCAGAACAACGTGGAATACTGCGTTCTGAAGAACACGCTGGTTCGCCGTGCCCTGCATGAGCTGAACATCGAAGGTCTGGATGATGTGCTTAACGGCCCCTCCGCTTTTGCCTTTGGCATGAGCGACCCCGTGAGCCCCGCCAAGATCGTCAACGACTTCATCACCAAGAACAAGACCGAGGCGCTGCAGATCAAAGCCGGCCTGATGGGCACCGAGATCCTCAGCGACGCGCAGATCAAGGAACTGGCGACCGTTCCCAGCCGCGAAGTCCTGCTGGCCCGCCTGCTTGGCAGCCTGCAGAGCAGCATCGCTGGTTTCGTTCGTGTTCTGGACGCTATCGCCAAGAAGAACAGCGAAGAGACCGCTGCCGCCCCCGAAGCCTGAGTGCTGAACGCGCCGCATGACGCGTCCCTGAAAACATGATTATGAATGGAGGTTATCCGTAATGACTCACGAGGAATTTATTGCCGAGATCGAGAAAATGTCCGTTCTCGAACTGAACGATCTGGTGAAGGCCCTGGAAGAAAAGTTTGGCGTTTCCGCCGCCGCCGCTGTTGTAGCCGTGCCCGGCGCTGCTGCTGGCGCTGCTGCCGCTGAAGAAGAAAAGACCGAGTTCGACGCTATCCTGAAGGAAGCCGGCTCCGAGAAGATCAAGGTCATCAAGGTCATCCGCGAGCTGACCGGCCTGGGCCTGAAGGAAGCCAAGGACTTCGTGGAATCCGCCCCCAAGACCATCAAGGAAGGCGCTTCCAAGGAAGAATGCGAAAAGATCAAGGAAAAGCTGGCCGAAGTCGGCGCTACCGTCGAAATCAAGTAATTGCTTTTTCCAAGAGCATTCCGCTCCCCCGCACTGCGCGGGGGAGTTTTTATGTCCGGCAAGGAAAAGCAGACATTTCAGACGTCCTTTTCGAAATGCCGCCCGGCGCCCGCAGGGCGCTCAGACTGTTGGAAAACCCCTGATCGACCGCCAGCGCCTGCGAACAGCGCTCTGCGGCCCGCTCCCTATGCACGGCAGTCAATCCTGCGCTTGTGCTTGGCTGCAGGCTTCGGGGCTGCGCACCCTTAAGCTGGCTTGCGGGGAAAATGCCGCGGCACAAGGTTTAGGGACGCTGTTCCGCAGCCTCAATCGTCTTCTGGATTCTCGTTTCGGTTGACAGCTGTCAGCCGCTAACTGCCAAAGGCAGACCGGATTGCCCTCCGGACAATCCGCCTTGCGGCTCCTTTTCACCGCCCTAAAAACACGGCAGGAACCATAGAAGAACGTGTGCCCAGTGGATATTCCCAGCACAACCGCCATAGACGGCCAGCCACCCGCAGGTGTGACACGAAACGAGTGAGTGGCAGCACCGCTTTTTGCACCTCCACTCAGCAGTCTGGGTGTCCGCAGGGCGCTCTTGCATCTTTTGCATCGCATGTGTTATAATGAAAGACGGTAATCTGAAAGTTTGGAGGTTTCGTCATGCCGCACCAGAAGGGCGTGAAGCCCATCGCGCAAAACAAAAAGGCATACCACGATTATTTCGTGGAAGAAACCTACGAATGTGGTCTGAGCCTGAGGGGCACAGAGGTCAAAAGCATGCGTCAGGGCAAGGTCAACCTGAAGGAGAGCTTCTGCATCCTGCGAGGCGGTGAGGTTTTCGCCGAGGGCATGCACATCAGTCCCTATGACCACGGCAACATCTTCAATCCCGATCCGCTCCGGCCCAAGAAGCTGCTTCTCCACAAATCGGAGATCCGCAAGCTGACCGGGCTGGTGAGCCGTCAAGGCTACACACTCATTCCGCTCAAGGTTTACCTGAAGGATGGGCGCATGAAGCTGGAAATGGGCCTCTGCCGCGGCAAGCACCTGCACGACAAGCGGGACGCCGCCGCTGAAAAGGATGCCAGGAGGGAGATCGAGCGGGCTTTCAGCCGCCGTCAGGATGGATAACCGTCCCATTCATGGGGGTGTTCTGGTTTCGACGGGAGTGTTTGAGGGCATGGTTAGCGAGCCGCGGCCCCTGTAC
>CAKUCE010000273.1 GCA_934643535.1 uncultured Clostridia bacterium
GAGCTGTGGCATCGTTTGCGGTGGCGAGGCTATACACGTTGTCCGGAAAGCCTGTTTCGCGTGATGCGAAGGCTGGGGATGTTTCCGGGCCCAAAATCTAAAAAGCCTTACAAACCAAAGCCTTACGAGCAGATGACCCATCCCGGAAAGCGCGTTCAGGTGGACGTAAAGGTCGTTCCGCGCAGCTGCATCGCAGACCCTGATCTTCGCCTGTTTCAGCACACCGCCATTAACGAGCTCACGCGGCTGCGCTTTCTCGCCGCCTACCCGGAGCAATCTGCTTACTCCTCGGCGGATTTCCTTCGCAAACTGGCGGCGTGGTATGCACGCTGCAGCATCCAGATGGAATGTGCCCAGACGGATAATGGTTTTGAGTTCACCAATCGCTTTTCCAACAGCAAGCGCGATTTACAGACGCTGTTTGAAAAGACAGCCGCCGAGTTGGGCATCCGGCACAAGCTGATTCGCCCGTATACGCCGCGGCACAATGGCAAAGTCGAGCGCAGCCACTGTGAGAATCAGAAACGCTTCTATTCTTGCCACGACTTTTACTCTCTGGATGACGTTGCAAAGGAACTCGCCGTTCATCATTCCTGTTCCGATAACTTACCTATGAGGCCCCTCCACTGGCTCTCGCCCATTGAGTTCTCTGTCAATTATGTTTGCCAAACCTACAGGGCAGGACTTTTCTGGTTATTTCAGGCACTTTTTTGTGAAAACCATGAACGTTCACAAACCGTTTATTTCTCTTTTTACGCAAAGTATGCTATAATGCATAATGTATGATTCTATCATGCGTTCATTATCGCTGTTTGGAGGGCTCTGGAATGTTCGGTAAGCTGATGAACCGCTATTTCTATGGAAAGAGCGGACAGGGAGATTTTGAAAAGGAAGACCTGCCCCAAAACCGGTGGCAGTTGTTCTGGGAAATGCTGCGGGTGCGTTTCTCCGGGCTGATGCGCCTAAACCTGATGTATGTGATCGTGTGGCTGCCGGCCATCTTCTTTATCGGCCGGGCCCTTCTGTACGGCTATTCCGGCCTGGTGAATCTGAGCGAATATCAGGCCCAGATGGAGGCCGGTTCCATTACCGCCGAGGCGTATCAGGAAAATTTCGCTCTGTTTCAGGAAGGCATGCGTTCGCTGCTGTTTTCCACGCTGGTGTTTCTGATCCCCTGCATCGGCATTACCGGCCCCGCCACCGCCGGCCTCTGCTACGTGACCCGCAACTGGGCCCGCGACGAGCATGCCTTCATCTGGTCGGATTATAAAGATGCAATCAAGGCCAACTGGAAGCCTGCCCTGCTCAACAGCTTCATCACGGGGCTGGTGCCGGTCATGCTCTACGTCTGCTGCACCTTCTACGGCTCCATGGCCCAGAATCAGAGCGTGGTCTTCCTGCTGCCGCAGGTGATCTGCATCGTGCTGGGCGTTCTGTGGCTGATGATGCAGATGTACGTCTATCCTCAGATCGTCACCTACGATCTGAAATACAAGGGCGTCGTCCGCAACAGCCTGCTGATGGCCATCGGTCGTCTGCCCATGACCGTAGGTCTGCGCCTGCTGGCGCTGGTGCCCACGCTGATCTTCCTGGCGGTGTCCCTGCTGACCCCCTATTTCCAGTATGCCGTGATGATCTACGCTCTGTATTATATCCTCATCGGCTTCAGTCTGGACCGTTTCATCTGCGCCAGCTACACCAACGGCGTTTTCGACAAGCTCATCAACTCCAAGATCGAAGGCGTGCAGGTGGGCCGGGGCCTGTATGTGGAGGAAGAGGACGACGGCGAGGACAAGGCCACTGAAGAAGCTGCCGAAGGAACCGCTGTCCTGCCGGACGAAACGACCGCCGCTTCTTCCGAAAACCGCACGGAAAGCACAAACGACTGACTTCATGCATGGACGGCCCCTCCCTTCGGCAATCTATGACCGAAGGAGGGATCTTCTATGAACCACAAACAGGGCTGGGCGTCCGGCGCAATGCGTCGGAACGCCTTTGCCTTCCTTACCCGGCAGGAACGCCGCAAGTATGAAATCGCCCGGGAGCTGGGGCTTCTCGACCGTGTAAAGGCCGTAGGCTGGGCCGGGCTCAGCGCCAAGGAAACGGGCCGCATCGGCGGGCTGATGGGCCGGGAGAACCGCGCGACCCCGGCAGCGTCGGGGCCTCAGGCAATGCCGGAGCCTCAGGCAGCGTCGGATTCACAGGCGACAAAAGAAGGAGAATGAACGCATGTACACCGCATTTGCATCCGTATACGACCGGCTGATGACCGGCGTGGATTACCAGGGCTGGGCCAATTTCTACCATGCCCTGATGGAACGCTACGGGATCCCCCGGGGAAAGGTATGCGAATGCGCCTGCGGTACAGGCAGCCTGACCATTCCGCTGGCCGCTATGGGCTACCAGATGACGGGGGTGGACATCAGCCCCGATATGCTTTTCGAGGCGAGCCAGAAGGCCCGCAAGGCCGGGGCGATGATCCCCTTTGTGAAGCAGGATATGCGGATGCTGCACCTGCACCGGCAGATGGACGCGGTGCTGTGCACCAACGACGGCGTGAACTACCTGCGCAATGAGGACGAGCTTCGGCAGTTCTTTCTGGCGGCGGGCCGGGTACTCCGGGAGGGCGGCGGCCTGTTTCTGGATCTCAGCACCCCCTACAAGCTGCGGCGGGTGCTGGGCAATCACTTCATCGGCGACGAAGACGAGAGCATTGCCTATCTGTGGCAGAACCGCTACCATGAGCAGCAGAACTACGTGGAGATGAATCTGGCCATCTTCGTCCGGCAGGAGGGCGAGACCTACCTGCGCATCGGCGAGCAGCAGCGCCAGTACGCCCATACGGCGGAAACGCTGGGCGCGCTTCTGTGCGAATGCGGCTTTACTGACGTGGCGTTCTTCGGTGACAAGCACATGGAAGCGCCGGGCGAAAAGGAATGCCGCTGGTTCGTAGCCGCCCGCAAGCCGCTGAACGGCGCGGGCATCTGATTTTCCGGTGTTTCCGGGGAAGGAACGGAAGAAAAAATGAGCGAGATCAAGGAACTGTATAATCGCAAGGATCAAATGATCCACTTTACGCTGGCGGACGGCATGGTGCGCGGGCTTCTCTGCACGGCGGTGAACACCGTGGCCAGGGGCGCGGCCATCCACTGCGCCACGCCGGTGGTGACCGCCGCGCTGGGCCGTACCCTGATGGGAACGGCCATGATGGGCGCGATGCTCAAGGGCGACGAGGCTTCCGTCACCGTCACCATCGACGGCGGCGGGCCTGTCGGCAAGATCGTCTGCGTGGCCGACCGGGAAAGCGTCCGCGGCTGCGTGGATGTGCCCAACGTGGAGCTGCCCCTGCGCCAGGACGGCAAGCTGAACGTGGGCATGGCCGTAGGCCGGGACGGCCGGATGTCCGTGGTAAAGGATCTGGGCATGAGAAATCCCTACGTGGGTCAGACGGCGCTTTTATCGGGAGAGATTGCGGAGGACTTTGCCGCATATTATGTGCAGAGCGAGCAGACCCCCACCCTGCAGGCGCTGGGCGTGCTGGTCAGCGGCGAAACGGTGCTGAGCGCGGGCGGCGTGCTTTTGCAGACGCTGCCCGGCTGCCCGGACGAGATCATCAGCCAGTTGGAGCTTCGCAGCCCGCTGTTTTCCGACATCAGCCGGGAGCTGTGCTTTGATTCCGCCGAAAACCTGCTCAGTCAGTGGTTTGACGGGCTGAAGCCCGTGGTGCTGGAGACCCGTCCGCTGGAATACCGCTGCTACTGTTCCCGGGCCAGAATGGAAAAGGCCCTCATCGCTCTGGGAAAAGATGAACTCACCAGCATGATCGAAGACGAAATTGACGGTGCGGAGCTGGTGTGCCATTTCTGCAAGAAGAAATATCATTTTACGCAGGATGACCTG
>CAKUCE010000274.1 GCA_934643535.1 uncultured Clostridia bacterium
GCATATTCTTAATCTGAATTGACATAATGGATTGCATTTTCAATTTCTTTTTTTCAAACAGGACGGTACCATAGCCCATCCTGTCTACCTGATACCCGCTTGCTTTATATTCCTCTAAAATTTCGTTTACTAATTGTACAGTTGTCTTTCCTTTTCTCCCTTCCGTCCAGATGCTTGCTGCTAAAGGCATCTGGTTTATTTTTTCTTTGTTCTCCCTAAGCTGATCTTTCACGTGCTGAATTTCTTCATTTTGTTCTTTCGGGCTATATTTTACAATCGTTGTTTCTTCTTTCTCCCGCGCCCCGCTCTCCGCCAGCTGCACCATCCGGTTGTAGATGTCTTCCAGCGCCGCCGTGTCCTTCGCCAGCCCCTCCATCTGCTGGAAAGCCCGCGTCTGGCTCATATTTTTGCCCCGTACCGCGTCTTATTTCGGAAAAACACAGGTGATCTCTGTGCCCTTGCCCGGTTCGCTCTTCAGCTCGATCGTGCCATGATGATACTGCACGGCGTGCTTTACGATGGACAGGCCCAGCCCGGTTCCGCCTGAGGCTTTGGAGTGGCTCTTATCTACCCGGTAGAAGCGCTCGAACACCCGGGACTGATCCTCCGCCGGAATGCCAATGCCGGTATCCGTCACCTTCACGGCCACGGATTTTTCGCTGGAGTCCACAAAGAAATGCACGCTGCCGCCGGGAATGTTGTACTTGATGGCGTTATCGCAAAGGTTGTAGAAAATTTCGTACAGAAGTCTCCGCACACCCTCGATGGACGCGGCCTGCCCCTCCACCACCAGCGTGACTTTCTTCTTTGCGGCTTCGTCTTTCAGGCTGTCCGTGACCTCTTCCGCCAGCGAGAGCAGCTCCACCTTTTCCCGGGGCATCTCGTCTCCCTCATCCAGTTGAGACAGACGGATGATGTCGCCGATCAGCGTGACCATCCGAGTGGCCTCCGTGCGGATCTGCGCGATGAAATGCGGCACGTCCTCCGGCTGCACCATGCCCTTTTCGATCAGCTCGGCGCTGCCCAGGATCCCCTGCAGCGGCGTTTTCAGCTCATGAGACACATTGGCGGTAAACTCCCGGCGATTGCGCTCGGCGTATTCCTGCTCGGTAATGTCGAAAGCCAGCAGCACCGCGCCCGCCGCACGGCCGTCGGAATCGATGCGGCTCAGGTCGAACTGGTACACCCGGCCGTTCCGATGGCAGCGAATCTCCGCGTGGCCGTCGGAAAGAGCCTGCTGAATGGCCTGGCCGACCTCGTGGCTTCGATCCACCGTCAGGAAGCTCTGGCCCACGCAGCTTTTTTCCACGCCGAAGAGCTTCAGGGCGGCCGCGTTGATGCTCAGCACGGTTTCCTTCTCATCCAGCAGCACCAGCCCCTCCTGCATGTTGCCGATGATCTGGTTGAATTCGTCCGTGCGCTGGCGCATGACGCGCATCTGCTGCTGAATTTCCTCGTGCTGACGGTTGATGCGGTTGAGCAGCGGGGAAATTTCCTCATAGCACTCGTTGTCCAGCGGGTGCTCCAGATCCAGATGGTTGAGCGGCTCCACGATCTTCTTGGAGAGCCGACCCGCCAGCAGGCCGGAAAGGATCAGTGCCGCTGCCAGCACCACCAGCACGGGCTGCAGCATGCCCAGCACCAGCCGCCACGCCGTGGCCCGGCTGACAGAGATCCGCAGTACGGAGCCATCCTTCAGCCGACGGGCAAAGTACAGGGTCTTTTCCATCAGCGTGGAGGAATAGCGGGAGCTCTGCCCCTGCCCCAGCCGGAGCGCGTCCTGGATCTCCGTGCGGTCCCCGTGATTTTCCATCTGTCCCGCGTCCGCCTGCGTATCGTAAAGAACGCCGCCGTCCTCCCCCACCCAAGTCAGGCGGTAGTTTTCCGGCTTTAAGCGGGAAAGGTAGCTTTCTCCCTCTTCCTCCACCGCGGAAACGGCGAGACTGAGTTCATCCCGCAGCTGGCCTTCCTGCAGGTTTCCAAAATAGCCGTACAGGCAGTCCAGAATGATCAGAAAGCTGGCCAGCAGCACCACGCCTGCCACCAGCAGGATGGAGCGAAAAATTCGTTTATTCATGTTTGGGTTCCTCCAGCCGGTAGCCCACATTGCGCACGGTCTGGATCATGCCGCCGTAGGGGCCCAGCTTCTGGCGCAGCGTCAGGATATGGGTGTCGATGGTGCGGGTCTCGCCGTAAAAATCCTGTCCCCACACTTTGTCGAACAGCTGATCCCGGGTAAAGGCGATGCCGGGATTCTGCAAAAAGAGGCGCAGCAGTTCAAACTCCTTGTAAGTCAGAGCGGCGATTTTGCCGTCCACCGTCACCTTGTGCTGATCCAGATTCATCACCAGCCCGCCGGTGCGCAGCAGCTTTTCCGTCTGCCGGGGTTCGCAGCGGCGCAGCACCGCCTTGACGCAGGACACCAGCTCCATGACCCCGAAAGGTTTGGTGAGGTAATAGTCCGCCCCCAGATCCAGCCCCTGGATTTTGTCAATCTCCGAATCCTTCGCCGTGGCCATGACCACCGGGATGCTTTCCAGTTCCGGATCTTCCCGCATGCGGCGCAGAAGCTCCACGCCGTCGACGCCCGGCAGCATCACATCCAGAATGACCAGCGTGGGCCTTTCCCGCTGCAAAGCCTCCCAGAAGGAGGTTCCGTCCTCAAAGCCCCGGGCCTCCATGCCCGTCGAGCGAAGAGCGTAGACTTCAATATCCCGGATGCTGGCGTCATCCTCTACGCACCAGATCATGTTCAGTCCTCCTTGTGGATCCCCGTGACGGAGAAGATCACCCACTGTGCAATATTCACCGCGTGATCGCCGATGCGCTCCAGATACTTGGCGATCATCAGAAGATCCAACGCATATTCTCCGTCGCCGGGATCCTGCGCGATCTTTTCGATCAGGCGGTTCTTCACCTGATCGAAGTAGCGGTCCACCGTATCGTCGTCCCCTACGACTTTCTCCGCCAACAGTATATCATGTTTTACATAAGCATCAACACTTTCCGTCACCATTTTGATGGCGGCGCGGGCCATTTCGCTCATCAGTCCGTCGTCCTCGGCTCCGCGCCCGTTCAGAAAGCAGACGATCTCCGCAATGTCCTCCGCCTGATCGCCGATCCGCTCCATATCCGTGATCATCTTCAGCGCGGCGGAGATTTGCCGGAGATCCCGCGCCACGGGCTGCTGCTGCAGGAGCAGTTTCAGGCACAGGGACTCGATGCTGCGTTCCTTCTGGTCGATCTCCGCATCCAACGGGGCCACCTTCCGGGCCTGCGCGGTGTCGCCTGCCGTCAGCGCCTGTGAGACCATGGCGATCACTTCTTCGCACAGCGCGCCCATTTCGATCAATTCTTTGTTCAGCTCCGCCAGCTGCTCGTCAAAACGGCTTCTCATCAGCCAAACCTCCCTGTGATATAGTCCTCGGTGCGTTTATCCTCCGGGTTGGAGAAAATCTTCTCCGTGCTGTCCACTTCCACCAGATCGCCCAGCAGGAAGAAAGCCGTCCGATCGGAGATACGCACTGCCTGCTGCATGTTGTGGGTGACGATCACAATGGTGTATTTTTCCTTCAGCTCCATCGCCAGTTCTTCAATTTTGGAGGTGGAAATAGGATCCAGCGCGCTGGTGGGTTCGTCCATCAGCAGCACCTCCGGCTGAACCGCCAGCGCCCGGGCGATGCAGAGCCGCTGTTGCTGGCCGCCGGAAAGACCCAGCGCGTTCTTTTTCAGCCGGTCCTTCACCTCGTCCCAGATGGCGGCGTCCCGCAGGGAGCGTTCCACCACATCGTCCAGCCGGGCGCGGTTTCTCATCCCGTGGGTGCGGGGACCGTAGGCGATGTTGTCATAGATGCTCATGGGGAACGGATTGGGCTTCTGGAACAC
>CAKUCE010000275.1 GCA_934643535.1 uncultured Clostridia bacterium
GTTCTTC
This sequence comes from uncultured Clostridia bacterium, assembly GCA_934643535.1. GTDB lineage: Bacteria > Bacillota > Clostridia > Christensenellales > Aristaeellaceae > Limiplasma. Next base: position 8 of record CAKUCE010000275.1, read on the forward strand.
TGCAGGTGAAACGCACCATTACGCCCACGGTGGCTCAGCAGGATCAGGACGTGAAGGTGACCTATTTTATCACCAACGCCGGTACTGTGACCCTCAATAATATCAAAATTCAGGAAAATACCGATATTCAAAAAAAGAAGCAGTCCATTGACGCTTTTTCGCTGAAGTCCGGTCAGACGGCGGAACTTACGTTTACGGTCAAAATGGGAAAGAAGGATCTGACCAGCGGCGCCAAGCTGACGTATACTGCCGAGGGCAGTTCCAAAAAGCTGACCTATACCGTCGATAATCAGAAAATCACCTACGGTGATTCCAAGCTGACCGCTTCTCTGGCCTCCAGCGCCAAAGGCGCGGTGGTCAACAATACCGTTACGCTGACGCTGCAGTTGAGCAACAAGGGAAATGTGGACTTCAGCGACATTCGCGTGACGGACGCTACGCTGGGCGAGGTTTTCTCCAATCAGGAGCTGAAAGCGGGAAATACGCTGAATCTGACCAAGGACGTTACGATTCAGGAAACGGCCCAGTACCAGTTCAACGTAACGGCTATGGATGCGACCGGCAATGAAGTTACGGCTTCTACGGACGCTGTGACCGTGACGGCCATGAACGCCGACGACGTGCTGAACCTGACTCTTTCCGCCTCCGTCGATCAGACGGAAGCCTATGGCGATCCGGCGACGGTCCGCTTCACGCTGACCATTCAGAACGACAGCAATGTGGACGCGAAAAATGTCAAGGTTTCTCATGGCGATACCGAGCTGGCCACCTTTGACACCATTCCGAAGGGCGAGAGCCGCACGTTGAATCGTGACGCGGCGTTAAGCTACTCCGGCAAGTATCAGTTCACTGCCACAGCGGCTGACCCGCTGGATAATTCGCTCACTTTCCAGAGCAACGAAATGCAGATCGCCGTGTATGCCCCCACGCCTGCGCCCGCGACGCCTACGCCCCCGCCGGTGCCCACTGCGGAACCCACCTTTGTGCCAGCGACGGTGCTTCCGAGTCGGGATCCCAGCATTGGTGCGATTCCGAAAGCGATCCAGAACGTGCTGCTTCCGCTGCTGATTGTAGCAGGCGTCGTGCTTCTGGCGGTATGCGTTCTTCTTCTGATCGCTACCAAACGCAGGGCCGATCAGAAAAAGGCTTCCGATGCGGCCTACGATCACCTGGAGCGCGCAAAACGCCGTGATTATGTCACTCCGGCGGACGAGGAAGAAGCCGGGGCGACGGATGCTGCTGAACCTGAAAAGCAGGACGAGCTTAAGCCCGCCAAGAAAATAAAGCCTGGCCGCAAGATCAGCCCTGAGGAACAGGAAGCTCAGATGGCCAATCGCCGCGTAGTGGGCGAACCCAGGGATGAAGAGGTCAACTGGGAGCTGCCCCATATGAAGTATGCCCGCGACGCAGCGGAGACGATGAGTGCCGAGGCGCAGGACGATCATCTGCAGATGCAGCACGATCTTTACGACGATGATTCGGAGGATTTTTATCAGGGATTTGAACGCCCCGATTCCGCTTCCGATGAAACAGGCGCTTGGCAGACGACGGACGATTCCTATGAGGACGGAGCTCCCGTGGACGAAGAAGGCTATTCCGAAGATGCGTCTTATCCCTACGAGGAGGACGCTCCTTACCAGAATGAGGACGGGGAATACGAGGACGTGCCTGAAGAAGCGGAAGAGCTGCCTGAAACAGAGGACGCTTACTACGCTGAACCGGCAGAGGAAGCGGAGGAGCAGGCCGAAGCGGAAGACGGAGACGCTCATGGTGGCCGTCGCAGGTCCCGCAGGCATCAGGAATAAGATAAGGGAGTCGAAAGCATGTTCAGCGGTTTTCCGGAGGAAACCATACGTTTTTTTCTGGATATTCGTTTTCATAATGAGATTTCGTTTTACAAAGCTCATGAGGACGAATATCAGGCCTTTGTGAAAAAGCCCTTCTACAGCTTTATTGAAGAGCTGGGGGAGACGTTGCTTTCCATATCCGATGATTTGGAGGTGCGCCCGGCAAAATGCCTGGCGCGCCTTCGTCGAGATACGCGCTTTACGAAGGATAAGTCTCCGTATCGGGATCATCTTTGGCTCGTTTTTCATCGCGCCGGCGAGGCAAAGGATTCATCGGTGATGTACTGGTTCGAGCTGTCTCCGGAAACGGTGGAATGGGGGCTGGGCTTCTGGGGAATGAACCGTCCCGCCATGAACGCGCTGCGCGCCAGAATGGTTGAAAAACCGCGCGAGGTTCAGCAGGCTCTTCGAGCGAGCCGCATTCCTTCGCCGGAGATGCAAATTTTGGGCGAGCGTTACCAGCGGCTCCGGGCACCTGCAGGCGTGCCTCTGGATCTGGCGATGCTCTATCCGTGTAAGGATCTGTATATCAAGCGGGTAAACGTTCCCTTCCGGATCTGCTATCAGCCGGAGCTGGCGGAAATGGTCCGGCAGGATTTTCTCAGGCTGAAGCCCATGTACACCCTGCTGCGTTCCGTTGCCGACGAAGCAATGGCGCAGTTGGACGGATGATTCCGAATTTGCCGACGGACAACATGTAAGGAGGAGAAAACATGGATTTTAAGAAGCTGAAAAGCGGCTCGGACGTGCGCGGCGTTGCGCTGGGGGAAAATACGGTGTTGACGCCCGCCGTGGCAGAGACACTGGGCCGGGCTTTTGTGGCCTATTTATCGCAAAAGCTCTCGAAAAAGCCGGAACAGCTGACCGTCGCCGTAGGCCGGGACAGCCGGCTTTCCGGCCCGCAGCTGCTGCAGGCCGTGCTGGAAGGAATCACTTCCACCGGTGCAACGGCGGCCGATTATGAGATGTGTACCACTCCCGCCATGTACATGGCGATTTTGACGGAGGGTTTCCAGCCGGACGCCTCGATCATGATCACCGCCAGTCACCACCCATGGTATCTGAACGGTCTGAAATTTTTCACCAAAGAGGGTGGACTCGGCTTTCACGAGTTGGACGAGGTGCTGGCGATCGCTCAGGATCTGCCTGCTGCGGAAAAGAACGGTCATTCCGGCAGCGTGCTGCACACGCCGTTCCTTCCTACCTATCAGAAGCACCTGCAGGATCTGATCATTCAAGGGGTGGACCCGGAGGTGCAGAAGCCGCTTTTGGGGCTTCACGTGGTGGTGGACGCCGGTAACGGCGCGGGCGGTTTTTACGCGAACATGCTGGAAGAACTGGGCGCTTGGGTGGAAGGCAGCCAGTTTTTGGAGCCGGACGGCCATTTCCCGAACCATATTCCCAACCCCGAAAACGCGGAGGCAATGGCGTCTATTTCGAATGCCGTGCTGAAGGTCGACGCCGATCTGGGCGTGATTTTTGACGCGGACTGCGACCGGGCGGCCATTGTGGATCATACGGGCCGGGAGATCAACCGCAATCGCCTGATTGCCATGATCAGCGCCATTCTGCTGGATGAAATGCCCGGCGCGACCATCGTCACAGACTCGGTTACTTCCTCCGGGCTGGCGGACTTCATTCAGGAATGGGGCGGCGTTCATTATCGCTATAAGCGCGGCTACCGCAATGTGATCGACGAGGCCATTCGCCTGAATGAAGCGGGCGTGAATTGCCCGCTGGCCATTGAAACCAGCGGCCATGCCGCTCTTCGGAGCAATCATTTTCTGGACGACGGCATGTATCTGGTCACCGTGCTGCTGATCAAGGCCATGCAGCTCAAGCAGCAGGGCGAGGATCTGAGCAAACTGCTGGACGGGCTGAAGGAGCCTGTCGAAAGCAGAGAAATCCGTCTGAACGTTGTGGCGGAAGACTTTGCGCCTGCGGCACGTCAGTTGATTGAACGGCTGATGGAGTATGCCACCGAGCATGAGGAGTGGCATATTGCGCCGGATAATCG
>CAKUCE010000276.1 GCA_934643535.1 uncultured Clostridia bacterium
GCTCTCAAGCGAGCTTGTATATAATACCACGTACCTGTTTTGGTGTCAACACTTTTTTCAAAAAATTTCGATTTTTTTGACTTTATTTTGAGAACCCTGTATTTTCAACGCTTTGCGCCCTCTCAAACGCAAATTCTTTGCCAGTTTTTGTCCAAAGTTTGCCCGCGTCATGAAAATATGCTATACTGAAACCGCTCTTTGAGCCAAACTCGATCGGAGAAGGTAATATGAAACCAAGCGTCAAAAGGCTTCTGAATTTTGCGTTCCTGTTCCTTACCCTGGGAATCGTTCTATATATAGGTCTGAACGGCAACGACCTCAGCGAGCTGGGCCACGCCCTCCGCTCCATCAGTCCGGAGTTTCTTCTATTATGTTTACTGGGCTGGGTGCTGTACATTCTCGCCGACGCGCTGTCCGTTTATTTTTATTTGAAGCAGCAGGGCCACCCCGTCACCCTCTGGCAGAGCATCCACGCCGCCATTACGGGAATCTACTATTGTAATGTAACGCCCGGCGCCTCCGGCGGTCAGCCGCTGGAGATCTACACCCTCCACCAGTACGGCGCGCCCATCGGCATCAGCGGTTCAGCCATGGTAGTGAAGTTCATCTGTTTTCAAATGATTTTGCTCATCGCAGGCGTCATCCTCTGGGTCACCCATCGTTCCTTTGTTTCCGCTCATACGCAGGGTTCCATCTGGTTTGTCATTCTGGGTTATCTGGTCAACTGCGTTTCCATCGGCATGGTGCTGATGATGGCCATCAGTCAGCGCGCCGTGCGCTGGCTCATCGGCTTCTGCATCAAGATCGGCGTAAAGCTCCGCCTTTGCAAAAATCCCGAAGCCTCCATGGCACGCTGGGAGGATCACTGCAAAACCTTCTTCTATAGTTTTCGTCAGCTGGTTCGCAGCCCCGTTTCCCTGCTGACCCAGTGCGGCGTCGCTCTCCTGCAGCTGTTTTCGCTGATGCTTCCGATCATTGCCGTTTATCATGCCTTCGGTCTTTCCGAGGTCAGCTCCATGGAGCTGCTCTATATCGGCGCCAGCTACACGCCCCTGCCCGGAGCCTCCGGAGCGCAGGAGGGCGGCTTCGCAGTGCTTTTCAAGGGGATCTTCCCGGACGCCCGCCTGTTTGTCGCCCTGCTCATCTGGCGTTTTTCCACCTATTACCTCAACGTGATCCTCGGCGCGATCGTGACCACCGTCACCAGTATCCGCGGCATCAAAAACGCATCCAGTACGCAAGAAGGTGTTTCCAACGAACAGCCCTGATTCCTCTCCTTCCTCCCCCATGCTTTTTTCCCGCAAGGCGCTCATCCGGCTGATTGTTCCTCTGGTCATCGAGCAGCTGCTGGCCATCTGCATCGGCATGGCGGATACCGTGATGGTATCCACCGTTTCCGAATCGGCTGTATCCGCGGTTTCGCTGGTGGACTCCATCAACGTGCTGCTGATCCAGCTTTTTTCAGCCATGGCCACCGGTGGCGCGGTGGTAGCCGCCCAATATCTGGGCCGAAAGGATCAGAGCAGCGCCTGCAAGGCCGCCAAGCAGCTCATGTATTCCTCCGTGCTGATCGCTCTGGTCATCGGCCTTGCAGCGGCGGTTTTCTGCCGCCCCATCCTGCAGATGTGCTTCGGCTCCCTGGCCCCGTCCACCATGGCCTACTGCGAGACCTATCTTCTTCTGTCCGCCATCAGCTATCCGGCGCTGGCGGCTTATAATGCCGGAGCCGCTCTGCTGCGGGCCATGGGCAACAGCAAGGCCAGCATGTTCACCTCTCTTCTGATGAACCTGACCAACGTCATCGGCAATGCCATCCTGATCTACGGCTTCCAGATGGAGGTTGCAGGCGCGGCCACCGCTTCGCTGCTGTCCCGCATTCTGGGCGCGGTCATTATGCTGCGGATGATGCTCAACACCCACGCGCCCATTCATATCAAACGCATCACCAGGCCCGAGTTCGATTTCTCCATGATCCGTCTGATCTTCCGTCAGGGCATCCCCAACGGTCTGGAAAACAGCATGTTCCAGATCGGAAAGCTGCTGGTGGCGGGCATCGTGGCCCTGTTCGGCGAAAGCATCATCGCGGCCAACGCCATCGGCAATACCCTGACCACTTTCTTCCAGCTGCCCGGCAGCGCCATTGGTCTGGCCATGGTGACGGTGGTGGGGCAGTGCATCGGCGCAGGCGAAAAGGAGCAGGCCCGTTACTACACCAAACGTCTGGTCACGCTGGTGTGGATTCTTCTGCTTATCAGCGATATTCTGCTCTTCGTTTTCGTTCCCAACCTTGCGCCCCTGTTCAATCTGAGTCCCGAGGCCATATCCGCCTGCGTGGAGGTTCTCCGGCTGTACGCCGTTATGGCTTCCGTTTTCTGGGCCTTGAGCTTCACTCTGCCCAACGCCCTTCGGGCTGCCGGGGATTCCCGCTTCACCATGCTGGTTTCCGTGGCTGCCATGTGGGCCGTCCGTATCGGCCTGAGCTACTTCTTCGTCTACGAAATGGGCATGAAGCTGACCGGCGTCTGGCTGGCCATGTGTCTGGACTGGGTGGTTCGGGCCACGGCGTTTGTCTGGCGCTACCTCAGCGGCAAATGGCTCCATCAGAAGGTCATCGACGTGTAACCGCAAACGGACGGCTCCCGCTCAGAAGCCGTCCGTTTTCCTTTTCCAAACCGCCGTTTTCTTCAGGCCGCTTCCGTCCCTCTTCGGAGGCGAAACCGGCCTTTCTGTTTTTATTGTTTTTCTCTGACCAGGACCGCCTGTTTCTCCCGCAGATAAGCCTGTACGCCCTCTCCGGACACTTCTGCCAGTTCCTTCCGGCGGATGGCCAGCACCAGATGCCCCTGCCCGTCCAGTCCGTACTGCTTTGCCCTGTGCAGGCCGTAGGAAGGCTGCCAGCCCCAGCATTCGTCCTCCGCCAGCAGAGTCATCACGCCCCGGCTTTCAAAGGTTTCCTCGCTCCTCACGATCACGTAGGAACGATACCATTGATCTTCTTCGACGGTGTAGCCGCTTTCCCAGACCGGCTCCGTCCCGTACTCGATGCGTCCGCTTTCCCGCAGCAGTCCTTCCGTGCCGTCAAAAACCATTTCCCGGCTCTGATTGTACCGCTTGCCGTAGCCGTTCTGCAAAATGCACTGCAGCGTCAGCTTTTCCCCGGTCTTCTGCAGACAGGGATTATCCCGGGGAACGCCGTTCACCACCAGCCGGAATTTCTGCGCAGGGTCTTTCAGCCTGGCGCGGACGTAGATCCTGTCCCCCACCTCGGCGGTTTCAAAGCCTTCCAGCTCCATCTTGCCGCCGATGGCATAGTCCGGGCTTGCAGGGTGAATGTCTGCCATCCGATAGGCATATTGCCTGCCAAACAACGCGTCGTAGCTGAGCAGATCGTAGGTCTCATCCTCCGTAACGCCCTGCCGCCGAAGCCGCTCCACATAACTGAAAAAGGGATCGTCGTTCAGTCCTGCCAGCGTCAGGGCGTAAGCGCCCAGCTGCCAGGCCATCATATCTTCCTCCCCGGCCAGATTCTCCCGATTGCTCCAGATAAAATAGGGCGCTTCGTGGGCCGCAGCGCTGCCGATGGGCACGCCCAGCTCCTCATAGGTCTCCATCCCCAGCGGCGCCAGATGATCCCCGAAGAAGATCACCGTCACCGGCTCTGGATAGCCGCGCAGCTCCTCGATCCATTCCGCCAGCGCCGCGTCCGTCCGGGTCAGCAGATAGCAGTAATTGTTGGCGGCGATCAGGCTTTCCTCGCTCAGTTCATTGGTAAAGGGAACCTCCGCCCCGTAGCTCCTGCGGAAGTCGTCATACCCGTACCCGCCGTGGTTCTGCATCGTCAGACAGAAGACGAAGT
>CAKUCE010000277.1 GCA_934643535.1 uncultured Clostridia bacterium
GGGCGCACCAAAGGGCTTTCCGCTCGCCCTTTGGAAACCTTCGGGCACCGAAACTGGCGAGAAACCCATAGGACGGCAAGTCCCAATCCGCGCCGTAGTCGGCGCGTCAAGCCCCACCTGAGGCAAGGAGTATGCGCCTGCGGGCGCACTGGGGGCTTTCCGCTCGCCCCCAGTCCCCTTCGGTTCGCCTACCGAAGCAATTAAGCGCCCCATAGGGCTGCAAGCCCTGCTCCCGCGCCGTAGCCGGCGCGCCAGGCTCCGTCGCGCTACAGCGCCGCGTCCCCCGCCGGAGCCTCCGGCAGCTCCACTATCACGCAGGTTCCTTTTTCCTCTTCACTTTCCACCGATACCGTTCCTCCGTGGGCCTGAATGATCCATTGCACGATCGCCAGCCCCAGCCCTGTGCCGCTGCGGTCGCGGGCTGTGTCCGCCCGGTAAAAACGCTCAAAGATATGCGGCAGGTCCTTTTTTGAAATGCCGATGCCGTCGTCGCGAACGGTCAGCCGCCAACCGGCGGGCAGCGCCTCCAGCTGAAAGTCCAGATGCCCGTCCTCCCGGCCATATTTGACGGCGTTCTCCGCCAGATTCAGCATCAGCCGGGTCATCTGGCTCTGGTCTGCAAAGGCCCATGCTTCCGCTGGGCCGTCGTAGTGAAAAACGATGTGCTTCTTCGCCAGTGCGTCGGTCAACGCGGCCTCCACGCCGCCGATGATCTCTGCCAGATTCACCCGCTCCGGCTCCAAGGGCTGACGGCCCTCCTGCGCCCGGGCCAAGAGAAGCATCTGGCCGATCATCTTCTGCATCCGGATGCTTTCCTGCAAAATGGTTTCCAGCGCTTTCTGATCGCCCGCCGAAAGGCCGGGGCGGCTCAGCAATTCTTCGGCATAGGCGCGGATCACCGCTACGGGCGTGCGCAGCTCGTGGGATGCATCCGAGGTGAAGCGCCGCTCCCGCTGGAAAGCCTCTTCCAGCTTGCCGAGCATCCGGTTCAGGGTGTCGGCCAGCTGGCTGATCTCGTCGCCGCTGCCGGTGGAGGGCACCCGGCGGGACAGATCGCCCGCTTCAATCTCGTTGGCGCAGGCAATGATGCCGTGAACGGGCCGCAGGGAACGGCTGGCCATCCAGCGGCCCAGCAGGGCTGCAAGCAGCGTCATCAGCGGAACGGCCAACAGGAAGATCGTCCGAATGAAGGCAAGCACCTGCCCGTTGCGCCGCCATGGCGCGGCGGCCCGTATCCGAACCGGTTCGTCGCCTACGCTCAGCAGAGGCGAATCCAGCACCAGCCAGCGCTCGCCCTCCAGCTTCGTCCGGGTGAAGCCGTCCTCCTGAACGGGCACCGTGTCAAACAGGCCGATGTCTCCTCGGGAAGCCAGTTCGCTGCCATTTTCTTCCGTTAAAAAATAAACGATCTCTTCCGAAATGGGCGTTTCATCCTCAAAATGGATCTGCCCGTTTTTATATTCTACCTGCGAAGAAAGCTGGATGACGGCCAGACGCAGCTCGTCCCGCTGGCGGCTGGCCAGAATGGCTTCCAGAGAGCCGTATACCAGTCCGAACAACACAGTCAGAATAACGGCTACAGAGAGGGTGAACCATAGCGTCATTCGGGTCTGCAGCCGGAGCGAAAGCCCTTTCATACGGGCGCCTCCTCCCGCAGCACGTAGCCGAAGCCGCGCACCGTGTGGATGTACGGGACGCTTTCTCCTTTGTCGATTTTTCCCCGCAGATAGCCGATGTACACCGGCACCAGATTGGTGTCAAAGGACGGCCCGCCCCACACGTGATCGTAAAGCTGGCTGGGGGTAAGCACCTGACCGGCGTTGCGCAGAAGCATTTCCAGCAGGGCGTATTCTTTGGCCGTCAGAGAGATCAGCCGACTGCCCCGGCGCACGGTGCGGGCCGAGGTATCCATTTCCAGCTCGCCCAGCCGAAGCAGCACCGCCCGGTTGGCCGTCTGCTTGCGCAGGAGGGCGCGCAGCCGGGCCGAAAGCTCCTCGAAGGCGAAGGGCTTGACCAGATAATCGTCCGCGCCGCTGTCCAGTCCGTTGACCCGATCCTCCACCGCATCCCGGGCCGTCAGCAGCAGGACGCCGCCGCTGTAGCCCCTGGCCCGGAGGACGCGCAGCAGGCTCAGACCATCCATGCCGGGCAGCATGATGTCCAGCACCAGTCCGTCATAGTCCGCGCCCAGCGCGTAGTCCATGCCCTCAATCCCGTCGCCGCATTCGTCCACCACATAGCCTTCCCGGCGTAAACGCTGGGCCGTGACCGTCCGCAGCGCTTCGTCGTCCTCCACCAGCAGAAGCCGCATGACGCTTCCTCCTTTATAAACAAAATAAACAAACGGATCAAAACTTCCCTGTTTATTGTACCATGTCAGCATAAGAATTCCATAAGAAAATTTGCTGCCGGTCAAAAGCCGGTTTCTTATTCTGCTCTGATAGACTGTCCTCGTTCCTGAAAGGGACGGACGAATCAGAACAGGAGTGTAGGTATGAGAAAGTCATTTTTTGCTTCGGCTGTTTCGCTGCTTTTACTGCTTTGCCTGACGGTTTCCGGCGCTCAGGCCGAATGGGTGCCCAAGTGCATCCCCGAGCCCTATGCCGCGTCCTATGAGGACGGCATTCGCTCCATCGCCGTCAACCGTTACGAGAAAAACGGCTGCGTATATTTTGTCTGCGATGTGCAGCTGGAAAATGTCTCCGCGTTTCAGGCTCCCTATACTACGGGAGAAGCGCTGCCTTTGAGCGAGCTGGTGCAGGGCACGGGCGCGGTGCTGGCCATTAACGCGGACGATTTCGGCAGCCACAAATATGGTACCATCATCCGCGGCGGTCAGGTGCTGCGGACGCACGACACCACCCGCCACATGCTGATCGTGGACGTGGACGGCAGTCTGCGGGTTCGTTCCGACCGAAAGGGCGAAAATCCGGACCAGCTGGCCCAACAGCTGCTGGACGAAAAAGTACGTCACACCTTTGAGTTCGGGCCGGTGCTGGTGGAAAACGGGCAGATCTCCTCCTTCCCCAGCGCCTTTGACGTGATCTCCACCCGCTCCACCCGCCGAGAGCCTCGGACGGCTATCGGGATGATCTCGCCTCTGCATTATGTGCTGATCGTGGCCGACGGCCGCCAGCCCGGCTATTCCGACGGCATGACGCTGCCGGAGCTTCAGAGCCTGATGGTGGAGTACGGGGCGCAGGTGGCGCTGAATCTGGACGGCGGCGGTTCCACGGAGCTGTGGTTTTCCGGGCAGATCCTCAACTCGCCCTGCGGCGGACACGAGCGCCGGCTGTCGGACATTATTTGCTTCTGATCACCGGACATCCAAAAGAAACGAAGGGAGAACAGGCATGAAAACGCTGCTTCGCTCCGCTGCGCGGGGCTTTCTGGGAGGGGTACTGGCCCATTACCTTTTTACGCTGGGGATGTCCATCGTTTTGCAACTGGGATACTATGCTCCCTGTCTGGCTTCCATGGGGGAGCATTTCGGCGGCGAACTGAACGGTGCGCTGATAGAATGCCTGTGCGCGGCCATTCTGGGTGCGGGGCTGGCGCTGCTTCTTCCCCTCAAAAAGCGGCTGCATGCGCACCGGTTTGCATCTGTGCCGGTACTGCTGCTGGTACTGGTCTGTGCTGCCGCTCCTCTGGCCCTCCTTCTGAGCACCACCCTCTTCTCCCTCTAAAGGGTGCAGGGCTTCGCCCTGCACCCATCTCTGCGCGCCGTTGGCGCGCAGGGCGCTCGTGGGACATGAGAGTTGGCTTCGGAGTTACCGCCGCTCGGCGACAGGCCTCGCGGCTCGCGGGTCTGGTGCGATTTCCAGTATGTTGGCGAGTACAGACCGCCA
>CAKUCE010000278.1 GCA_934643535.1 uncultured Clostridia bacterium
GGAGGATCGACGAGCTTGGGCGCGTGGTGATCCCCAAGGAGATCAGAAGAACGCTGCGGATCCGGGAGGGCGACCCGCTGGAAATCTACACCGACCGGGATGGCGAGGTTATTCTGAAAAAATATTCGCCGATCGGGGAAATGTCGGCGTTCGCCAAGGACTATACGGAATCCATTTTTCGCGCTATGGGACATATCGCGTGCATCGTGGACCGGGATCAGGTGGTGGCGGCCAGCGGCGTAAGCAAGAAGGAGCTGTCGGATAAGCCCATCAGCCCCGATCTGGAAACCGCCATCGCCAACCGGCAGACGGTGGCCATCAATCGGGCCGGCGGGGGAAAAATCGTCGCCGTGACCAACGAAGAGGATATTAACGGCTATACCGCTCAGGTGGTATCGCCCATTATTGCCGACGGCGAGGCGATCGGCGCGGTGCTGCTGCTTTCCAAGGAACAGGGAGCCAGGATGGGAGACGCAGAAATGAAAGTGGCGGAAACAGCCGCCGGGATCGTGGGCCGTCAGATGGAACAGTGAAGCCTGCAGGACCCGAAACGGCAAACGCGGCAAAAACTTGATAAACGGCGGCTATGCGCTTATAATAGGCATAACCGCCGTTTTTTGGCAGGCGCTTCTTCGGAGCCGCGCCCTGCGGACGCGGTCTTGCCGTCATGCGTTTCTGGCTGACGGGCGCATCTGATAGAATTGGAGGCTGCTTCGTTTGAGCAAGGCACAAAAATCCATCGTAGGCGGAATGACGGTCCTCAGCGTAGTCGGGATCGTGAGCAAGGTGATCGGCGCGCTGCACCGTATTCCGCTGGCGTGGCTCATCGGCGATACGGGCATGGGCGTGTATCAGCTGATCTTCCCGACGTACAATATGCTGCTGGCTATTTCCTCGGCCGGCCTGCCGGTGGCCATCAGCCGCATGGTGAGCTACTCGCTGGCCCGGGACGACCCCCGCAACGCCAAACGCACCTTTCGGATCGCGCTGTGCTTCCTGTCGGCGCTGGGCCTGATCGCCATGCTGCTGATGATCCTGTTCAGTCCTCAGCTTGCGGTCCGCTCCAAGAACCCGGCGACGCAGCCCGGCTTCGTGACCATCGCCCCGGCCCTGCTGCTGGTATGCTCCATGTCGGCCCTGCGGGGCTTCATGCAGGGCCAGCAGAACATGGTGCCCACGGCCATTTCTCAGTTTATCGAGCAGGTGGCCAAGGTTCTGATCGCTCTTCCGCTGGCGTATTTCGGCAGCAAAACGTCGATCTCCTACGCTGTGGCAGGGGTACTGTTGGGTACCTCCATCGCGGAGGCGCTGGCGCTGCTGTACATGATCTGCGTCTACCTGCGAAACCGCCGGGAATTCCGGGAGCTTCCGCAGAATGAGGAATTGCCGGTCAACAGCGTGAAAAGCACGCTCTGGCGGCTGGTGGCGTTCAGCATCCCCGTGACCATCGGCGCGTGCATCGTGCCGATCTCCGGCTTTATCGACAGCGGTCTGCTGCTGGGAAGACTGATCCAGTCGGGCATCGAGGCGGACGAGGCGACCGCGCTTTACGGTCGTTACTCCGGCTATGTGCTGACGCTGATCAACGTGCCTTCCGCCGTGGCCGCTGCCATTTCCATGAGCCTGGTGCCCACGATCTCCGCGGCTATCGCCCGGGGCGACGGCAATTATATGCGCCGCCAGAGCGCATTGGGACTGCGGCTGGCCTTTGTGGTGGGCATGCCCTGCACCGTGGCCATGGCCGTGCTAAGCCGGCGGTTGCTCAGCCTGATGTTTCAGTTCACCTCTCAGGCCAATCTGGTGAAAACGGGCCAGATGCTCAGTCTGAGCGCCGTGACCATCGTGCTGTTTACCGTGGTGCAGGCCACCAGCGGCATTTTGCAGGGTCTGAAAAAACAGTGGGTGCCCATGGCGACTCTGCTGGCGGGCGTGTGCGTCAAAATTTTTCTGAACTATACGCTTATCGCTATCCCGCAGATCAATATTTACGGCGCTTCGCTTGCGTCCATCACCTGCTATACCATCAGCATGCTGCCGAATCTGTATTTTGTACACAAGTACACCGGCCTGAAAGCGGAGCCTGTCGGCATTTTCCTGAAGCCCACGCTGGCCTCGGCGCTGATGGGCGTGCTGGTGGGGCTGCTGTCCCGCTGGCTGCCGTCCGGGAGACTGTGGACGATCCTGATCGTGCTGGTGGGGATTGCGGCCTACGCCGGTTTCGCTATGCTGACGGGCGCTGTACAAAAGAGCGACCTTGCGCCTCTGCTTCGCAGGGGAAAGAAAGGGGAATAATCCCATGGCGGTTTTGAACGTTGTTTCTTTGGGGACGGGGAGCGCAGAGTATCTGACCCGCGGCGGCGAGGCGGCTCTTCGCGGCGCGAAGCAGCTTGTGCTTCGGACGGGCCGCAGTCCCGTTGCGGCTTTTCTGACGGAGCAGGGGTTCAGCTTCGATACGCTGGACAGCCTTTACGAGCAGTGCGAGGACTTTGACGCTTTTCATCAGGCGGCGGCAGTGACGCTGTTCAGCCGGCTGAAGGATGGGGATCTGTGTTACGTGGTCGGCGACGCGGCCTTTGACGGCACGGTATTCGCACTGCAAAGGCTCAGGCCCCGGGAGCTGGAGCTGAAGATCGTGCCGGGGGTCAGCCTGGCGGACTGCTGCCTGTCGCTGGTCAAACGGGAGAGCGGTCATGTGCGCATCATGTCTGCCTGCGAGCTGGAAGAGAGCCGTCTGCTGCCAGATGAACCGCTGCTGCTTTGCGAACTGTATTCCCGGGAATGCGCAGGCGACTGCAAGCTGAAGCTGATGGAGCTTCTGCCGGACGAACTGCCCGTCACGCTGATCGCCGGCCGGGAGGAAGACGGAAGCCTGCAGGCGAAGGAAATCCCGCTGATGGAGATGGACCGTCAGCCGGCCTATGACCATCTGTCCGCCGTATATGTTCCGGCAGTCCCGATGGAACAGCGCAGCCGATACAATATGGACGATCTGGTGCGGATCATGGCCCGGCTTCGTTCGCCGGAAGGCTGCCCATGGGATCGGGAGCAGACCTACGAAAGCCTGCTGCCTTATCTTCTGGAGGAAAGCTACGAGTACATCCAGGCCGTCCGGGAAGACGATCCCGACCATATGTACGACGAGCTGGGCGACGTGCTTCTGCAGGTGGTATTTCATGCGGAGATCGGCCGTCAGCATGGAGACTTCGACATTCTGGACGTGACCACCGCGATCTGCCGTAAAATGCTGGAACGACACCCTCATATTTTCGGCGGCGCGTCCGCGGAAACGCCGGAGGAGGTCGCCCGCAACTGGGAGGCCATCAAGCGCCGCCAGCGGGGCGTCACGACGGTAAAGCAGGCCATGCAGGAGGTCTCAAAGGGACTGTCGCCTACCATGCGGGCGGGCAAGGTGCAGCAGAAGGCCGCCCGGGCCGGGTACGCCTTCCCGGAGGCGGAAGACGCCCTTCAGGCCGTCCGCAATGCGGCGGTCAGAGCGGAAGAGACGCTGAGCCGGAAGCACGATCCTGAAAAGGCACTGGGCGAGATGCTCTTTGCAGCGGTGAACGCCGTGCGGCTGTGCGGCAAAAACGCAGACATCGCCCTGAACGAGGCCACCGACCGCTTTATCGAGGGTTTCCGGGAGGATAAAAACCCTGAAAACGCCATAAATATGGGCAAAAACGCGCCGAATACTTGACTTTACGGGATTTCGATGTATACTGATTCTGGAAAAGCAAGCAGGACAACGGTCTTCGCTGGAAGGACGGGCAATGTTGGCTTTTCATAGACCGTGAATCAACCATGAATCTCAGGTTCGTGGCACAACAAAAGG
>CAKUCE010000279.1 GCA_934643535.1 uncultured Clostridia bacterium
TTACCGCCGTGGCACGACAGGTGCCACGGCTCGCGGGTCTGGTGTGATTTCCTGTCAGTTGGCTGATACAGACCGCCGTTCGGCGACGGGCCTAATGGCTGGCAATGTGTCCAAACTACTCTTATTCTTCATAAACTCAAGGCAGGGAACGTTTTCCAATACTTCAGAAAACGTTCCCTGCTTTATATTTTGCGTTTTTTTGGATGAAACAAAAAGATTTTCTATCAGGCTGCATGCGTTCATAGCACACAGGACTGAATGGCAGGGTTTATTCCTACCAAATCCGCGAGCCGGAGGGCCTGTCGCCCGACGGCGGTCTTTCCCATTCAAGTAACATGGAGCCACACCAGACCCGCGAGCCGCGAGGCCCGTCGCCGAGCGGCGGTAACTTCGATGCCAACTCCCATGTCCCCCTACGCCCCTGCGCGGCACAGCCGCGCAGCCTGGGGTGCAGGGGCACTGCCCCTGCTTAGCCCTGAAAATCTGCGAGGAGGGAGGCGAAAACGTCCAGAGCCGCTTCGATGGGAGCGGGCGTGGACATGTCGATGCCAACCGTCTTCAGCTCCTCGATGGGGCTCATGCTGCCGCCCAGAGTCAGGAAACGGCGGTAGGCCGCTACGTCCTCGGGCGTGCCGTGCAGGATCTTGTCCGCCAGGGCCACAGCCGCGCAGAAGCTCGTCGCATACTTGTAGACGTAGAAGGAACGGTAGAAGTGGGGAATGCGCATCCACTCGTTTTCCACCACTTTGTCCACCCGGCAGCCGCCGCCGTAGTACTGCTTGTTCAGGTCGTAGTACATGGCGTTCAGGGATTCCCGGGTCAGGGGCTGGCCCGCTTCTTCCATGGCGTGAGCCTTCATTTCGAATTCCGCAAACATGGTCTGGCGGAAAACGGTGGTGCGGAAGCCTTCCAGCAGACGGCCGATCAAAGCCTGCTGGGCCGCCTGATTGCCCTCGAACTTCTTGCGCAGGGCGTTGATGGTCAGCACTTCGTTGCAGGTGGAGGCGACTTCCGCTACAAAGATGGTGTAGTCGCTCTTGATGAAGGGCTGGGTGTGGTTGGAATAATAGCTGTGCATGGCGTGACCCATTTCGTGGGCCAGCGTCAGCAGACCGTCCAGCTCAGGCCGGAAGTTCAGCAGCACGTAGGGATGCACACCGTAGGCGCTGCCGTTGGAGTACGCGCCGGTGGTCTTGCCCTTCGTTTCGTAAACGTCGATCCAGCCGCCGTCCTTGGCGGAACGCACCACGTCCTGATAGTCCTTGCCCAAGGGCGCAACGCCTTCCAGCAGCAGCTCGTAGGCCTCGTCGAAGCTCAGCTTCATCTGGAAATCCCTGGTCATGGGCGCGTACAGGTCGTACATGTGAACGGTGGGGATGCCAAAGGCTTCCTTGCGCATGCCGCAGTAGGCGTGCAGCACGGGCAGCGCTTCATGGACGGCCTTGAGCAGGTTGTCATACACGCTGACGGGAATATCATCCGGATACAGGGCCGCTTCCCGGGCGCTCTGGTAGCCATGGGCACGGGCCAAGAATACGTCGCCCTTTACATTGCCCGCGTAGGTGGCGGCAAAGGTGGAGCCGTAGGCGGCATAGGCCTTCATCATGCGCTCATAGGCAGCCTTGCGGACGGCCCGGTTGGGGCTTTCCAGCATGGAGCCGTAGCGGGCATGGGTCAGCTCGACCATTTTGCCGTTTTCGTCCTTGACCTTGCCAAGGCTCATGTCCACGTCGGTGAGCATGTCGTACACGTTGCCCGTAGCACCGAAGACCTCCTGACCGCTGGCCAGCAGCGTCTCTACCTCGGAGGACAGCGTGTGGGGGCGCATCCGTTCCAGATCCTTCAGAAGTACGTCAAAATCCGCAAAATCCGGATCCGCGATGTAGCCCTTCAGGGTGGCTTTGGGCAGCTTCAACAGCTCGGGGGACATAAAGGCCACGGCGGCGCTGTACTGGGCGTACAGGGTCTGGGTGCGGGCCATTACGCCCTGATAGAAGGAATCGCCGTTGTCCACGTTCAGGTTGCAGCTGGCATAGGTATACAGCCGGCTCAGATGCTCGCTGGATTCGGCGTATGTTTTCAGCATGGAAAGCACGGTGTCCTTGCCGTTTTTCAGGGTCCCGGCATAGGCGGCCAGCTCTCCGGCCTTTTCCTGAACCCACTGGAAATCCTTCTCCCAGTCTTCCTGAGAGGCATAAACGTGGCTGGTCTGCCACTGGGCCTGCGCGGAAACGTCCTTGCGCAGCAAAACTTCGCTCATGATGAAATCCTCCTTGCCGCCCTGAGGCGGAAATTGTACAAAAGTATTGTAGACCAAAGGAAGGGAAAGAATCAAGGGGAAAAGGCAAAAACAGGCAAATCAGAGCCGGTAGCAGCAGTAGGGCACCCCGTCCCTTTGGCGGGTGAAGCGGCTTTCCTTCATGCAGCGAAGGGAACCGGCCAGCTCCCGGCGCTCGAACAGCTCCGTGACCCCCAGCCGGGAAAGCCTTTCGGCAAAAACGTCGATGCGCTCGTTCCGTCCGGGCGCATCAAGGGGCAGACGGGCCAGCTGCACGTATTCGAAGCTGAGCCGCTCCCGTTCCAGCCGTTCCCGGCGGATGGGATCCGCTGTCCGGCGAAGAGCGTCCGCCAGCGACGCGTCGGCCCGGGCCAGAAGCGCTTCCTCCAGATAGGGCGCGTCCGGCATGTCGTAAATGCCCATGTGGTTTTGAGAAGCGGCGCTTTCCATCAGGGACAGGCATTGCAGCACGCCCGTCTCCGCCTCGGCACCGTAATAGCCCTGCACAAAGGTGCGGATCAGCTCGTCCGTGTCCGCGTCCGCGTTCCAGAGCAGCCGGCTCAGCAGATAAATGCGCAGCGGCGCAAAGGCGCTGGCTTTCCCGGGGGCGTAGTTGCCCTGCTCCAGCACCCCCTCCACGCCGAGGCGACGGAACAGACGCAGGTTTTCCCCGATCACATGCCAGTTGGGGAAGGGCTGCAAATAATTGCTGAAATTGGTGGTGTAATCCCACAGGTACAGATGGGGCGCGATTTTGGCCCAGTCGGCCAGATCGTCGGCGAAGGCCTGTCCGGACAGGGCAAACCCGTCGGCGGCGTTGTTCTCCACGTCGATGCCGTCGATGGCCTGACGGCACACGGCCATGGGATGGCTCTGGCAGCACTCGATGCTGCACAGCCGGACGATCACGTTCTCCCGGGGCCGGAGATACCGGGGCGCTTTCCGGGTATACAGATAGGCGAAGGTGTGAATGCGGTTTTCCGGAAATTCCTCCCGGACGGCGTCCGCCACGGCGTTGACGAAGGCAAGCATGGTTCCGGCGTGGCTTTCCTCCCGCCGATCTATGGCCTGGCAATGCTCGCACTCGCAGTAGCCGTACCAGTCGTTCTGGGCCACGGAGAAAATGCGGCACTCCGGGTGCTCCCGCATCCAGCGGCGCACGCCTTCTATGCACAGGTTCAGCACGTCCGGGTTGGTCAGGCAGAGCTGACTATGCTCCTTTTGGCGTTTCCCGTTCACCAGCGAGAAATACTCCGGGTGAGAGTCGAACCACTTTTCCGGGGGAACCAGCTCCTCAAAGGTATGGGAATAGCGATAGAAGCTGATTTTGCCGCCCATTTCCGGCGAAATCTCCGCCCGGGCGGAGTTCAGCCCGCATTGCAGGGCGAACCGCCCGTTCAGCGCACCCCGCCAGTACAGATCCCGATAGGCGAAATCGGGCCGGGAGGAAAAGCTCATGGGCTTCCACTCCGTGACGGAAGGAAGAATTTCGCAGTCCTCAGCCAGAAACTGCGCCCCCAGCCGCTCCAGCAGGGCGTATACGCCGTAGACC
>CAKUCE010000280.1 GCA_934643535.1 uncultured Clostridia bacterium
GCGAGCCGCGAGGCCTTCCGCCGAGCGGCGGTAGCTTCACGGCCAAGCCGCATGTCCCGCTAGTGCCCTGCGCGCCGATGGCGCGCAGAGATGGGTGCAGGGCACAGCCATGCCCCTAACGAATGCTTTGGTCGATCTGCTGACGGGTCATGCGGATGTCGGTCAGTTTTTCGCTGATGGTGCGGTCCAGCTGGGCCAGCACTTCGTCGATGTGCTGGTAAACGTCGTGATAGAGCCGTTCGATCTCTTCCTTGGTGGACTGCTTCAGCTCTTCGGCCTCCATGTTGGCCCGGGCGGTGATCTCCTGCTGGCTGACCAGCTGGGCGGCGCGGCGCTCCGCATCCTGCACCATGTTCTGCGCCCGTTCCTGCGCTTCCTGCAACATGGCGTTAGCCTGCTGGCCGGCCTTGTTCACCATTTCCTGCGCCTGCTGATTGGCAGCGGCCACCGTTTTCTGAGCCTGCGCCTGCGCGTCGTTCAAAAGCTGGCCCGCCTGCTTCGTGGCGGCCTGCTTGGTCTGCTCGGCCTGGGCCCTGGCCTCCCCCACAATGGAATTCTGATGATCCACCACGCCCTGACACTCAACGAACACCTTGGGCATTCCCTTCGTCAGCGCATCCAGAAGATGAACCATCTGATCCTTGTCCACCATGCACATAGCGCTCAGCGGCACCCGTTTGGACCGTATGATCAGTTCTTCCAGCGCGCTCATGTTCTGTTTGAAAGTCGAAATATCGTCAGACTGCATCTTTCTTTCCTCCCATGGTCAGTCTGCGTTCAGACCGGCCTTGATATGCTCCAAAATTTCAGCGGGCACAAAGGGCGCGACGTCTCCGCCGAAGTGGGCGATCTCCCTTACGGCGCTGGAGCTGACAAAGCCCTCCTCCGGGCTGGCGGGCAGAAACACCGTTTCCACCTCCGGAGACAGGCGTCGGTTGATCTGCGCCATTTGGAATTCTGTTTCAAAGTCGCTGACCGTGCGCACGCCCCGCAAAACGGTTTCGGCCCCGGCCTGACGCAGATAGTCCACCAGCAGTCCGCCGAAAGCGTCTATGCGCACATTGGGCAGGTGAGCGCAGGCGCAGCGCAGCATGTTCAGCCGTTCTTCCACCGTGAAAGCGTTCTTCTTCGCCGGATTCTGAAGCACGGCCACGATCAGCTCGGGAAAGATCCGCGCTCCCCGCTCGATCAGATCCAGATGACCCTTTGTCGGCGGATCAAAGCTGCCCGGATAAACGCAGCGTCCCTTCACACGGTTTCCCCCTTTGCATGACCCTCGTAGCGGTAAAGAAGCATCTCCGTATCTCCGTAGGCACGCTGCTTGAAGAGTGAAAACGCCGGGGACAGAACGTTTTCCGTACCGGTACGGCGTTCCCATACGACAACGGCCTCAGGGGCTAGAAGCCCGGCTGCAGCCAGTTCGTCGCACAGTGGACCCAGATCGTCCATTCGGTAGGGCGGATCCAGAAACACCAGCTCAAAGCGGCGGCTCTCCCGCGCCAGCTTGGAGACTGCCTGCTTCCAGTCGCAGCCAAGCAGCTCCGCTCTGTCCTGAAAGCGCAGCTTTTCGATATTGCGCCGGATGCACTGCGCCGCTTCCTTCGACTGATCCACCAGCACCGCCAGACGCGCGCCCCGGCTGACGGCTTCCAACCCCAGCGCGCCGCTGCCTGCGAAGAGATCCAGCGCCGCGCTGTCCTCCCATTCGCCCTGCAGCATGTTGAAGAGGGACTCCTTCACCTTGTCCTGCGTGGGCCGTGTGTCCATCCCCCGAGGGGCAACAAGGGGCGTTCCCCGGGCGCTTCCCGCAATGATCCTCATCGGTCAGATCAGCCTTTCCGGCGTTTTGGCGCTGGCCTTTTTGCGGGCCTTCTTCTCCCGCTGCTGCTTGCGCTGCTTCTTGTTTACGCCGATCTTGATGCCGGTGTTGATGCGTTCGCGCTGCATCGGGCCCTGCAGGTAGCCTGCGCCGTAAGCGACAGGCGGCAGCAGCAGGAACAGGGGGCTGAGGCGCTCGGCCAGCAGCGCCGCGTCCGTACCCAGATAGGTGGCCACGCTCATCATGGGCATGCACATGATCCGAACGATGATCCGCAGGATCTCCAGCGCGCTCATGCCATGCGTCTCCTGATAGTAGCGCAGCGCATCGCCAAACTCATCCTGCAGCATCATTTCCTGCGTCCAGGAGGGCAGACTGCCCAGCGAATAGACGGTGGGCCGGGTCAGCACGGCGAACACCAGCGCCACCAGCACGTAGGGCAGCGCGCCCAGGAGCGCCTCGAAGAAGCCCTTCAGCGGATGATAGCAGCGGTCGCTGTCCAGCCTGGAAATGGTCTTGCCCTCCTGCTGGCGGGCGTACATCATCTCGCCATAGCCTACATCGCCGGTACCCTGCTCCATGCCCTTGGCAAACACATAATACAGCGCTATGCCAACGATCAGCACCGCCACGGCGAGACGGCCGATCAGGCTGTCAAAGTTCATGATCATGGACGCGATGGCATAAATGAAGCAGATCATCAGCATGCCCGCGAAGCGCTTCGGTACGGTTTTCCATGCGTCCTTTCCGCAGAAGGAGCCTTTCAGATAGGGCTTTTTGACCGGTTCCACCTTGGGTTGTTTCGCCGCCATATTCTTCCGTCCTTTCCTTCCCGGCCCGGACGGCCGGGAGTTTCTTTGGTTGTTCTGTGTTGCTTTGCTTTATGACCCTGTATCCTGCCAAAAAAGATCCGTTGTTCAGGCGTGCAGCCAGACCCGGTGTACGCGCCGGGTGATGTCCAGCAGCACCTCGTAGCTGATGGTGCCGGCCCATTCGGCCAGTTCTTCTGCCGTGATGCGCTGTCCCTGCTGCTCGCCGATCAGCGTGACCCGGTCGCCCAGCTTCACACCGGGCACGTCCGTCACATCGATCATGGTCTGATCCATGCAGATCCGGCCCAGAATGGGACAGCGTTTGCCGCCCGCCAGCATGAAGCCCTTGCCGCTGACCGCCCGGTGATAACCGTCGCCGTAGCCAACGGCCACCGTAGCCACCCGGGTGTCCTTTTCAGCCACGAACGTGCAGCCATAGCCTACCGGGTCGCCCGCGTGAATGGTTTTGATGCAGGAGACCTCCGCATCCCAGCGCAGCGCCGGTTCAAAGGGCAGCTCCGTGGAAACGGGCGGATAACCGTAAAGGGAGATGCCCTGCCGCATCATGGCGAAGTTTCCTTCGGGCATCAATAGTCCCATGGCGCTGTTGGACACATGGGCGGGAATGGCCGGGTCGAAGCAGGCGCGCAGCTGCCTGAACCGGGCCAGCTGCTGCCGGGTAAAGGCGTTGATCCCACCGTTTTCCAGCTGTTCGTCCGCCAGACAGAAATGGGTGTAAATGCCGGCTGCTTTCACATGGGGCGCATGAGCCAGCGCCTCCGCCAGCGCCTCCGCCTCCTGATAGGTTCGCAGGCCGATCCGGCCCATACCCGTATCCAGCTTGATGTGGATCAGCGCGTCCCGTTCCTGCTTTTCGGCTTCCTTTTCCAGAAGCTCCACCATTTCCGGGGTAAAGACGGTCTGGGTCAGGTCGTGGCGGACGCACTCTTCCGCCGCTTCCTCCATGGCCGGCCCCAGCACCAGGATCTCGCCGGAAATACCGCTCTCCCGCAGTTCCACGCCTTCCTCTGCCAGCGCTACGGCGAAGTGCTTCGCGCCCATGGAATGAAGGGCGGTGGCGACGGGAACCATGCCGTGCCCGTAGGCGTCGGCCTTGACGACCGGCATGATCTCCGTTTTCCGGGGCAAAAGGCTCTTCTGTAAAAGATAGTTCTGGCGGATCTTTCCCAAATCCACCG
>CAKUCE010000281.1 GCA_934643535.1 uncultured Clostridia bacterium
TTCGGCGTCGTATGCAGCCACTTCTGATCGGTAGCATATTCGCGGCGAACGCCAGTTTCCACCGGGCGGCTTACCTTCATCATGGCTCTCGAATTTGACGAACTTCTGTTTATATAGCAGACCCTTTAATCGGCAGTGTACATGATCCGATCTATCAGGGGGCCGGGCCGCTGGGCGTGCAGGGAGTGCCGCAGCCAAAGCCGGGAGCCGTAACCAAAGCGCATGGCGGCGTGCTGTTTCTGGACGAGATCGGCGAACTGCATCCCATTCAGATGAACAAACTGCTCAAGGTGCTGGAAGACCGCAAGGTGATGCTGGAATCCGCCTATTACAGCCCGGAGGATACGTCCATCCCGCGGTATATCCACGACGTATTCAAGAACGGTCTTCCGGCGGATTTTCGTCTGGTAGGCGCTACCACCCGCAGCCCGTCGGAGATTTCTCCCGCCCTGCGCTCCCGCTGTATGGAGGTCTATTTCCGGGCACTGGAGCCGGAAGAGGTGGCGGACATTGCCTATCACTCCGCCGAGCGGGCCGGTTTTACCATGAGCCATGAGGATGCCTCACTGGTAGGGCGTTTTGCCTCCTGCGGCCGGGACGCGGTCAACATCGTTCAGATGTGCGCCGGTCTGGCCCAGATGGAAAACCGCACGGAAATCGTCAAAAAGGACGTTGAATGGGTTATCTACTCCGGCCACTACGCGGCCCGGCCCGACCAGAAAGCCGACACCCGCAACCGGGTGGGCGTGGTGCATGGCTTGGCCGTTGTCGGCAGTCATCAGGGCGCTACCATGGAAATCGAGGCTGTGGCCCATCCCGGCACCGGAAGGCTGACCATCACCGGCATTGCCGAGGAAGAAGAAATCGGTGCGGATTCCCGGAAAATCAAACGCAAGTCCACTGCCCGCTGCTCTCTGGAAAACGTCATGACCCTGCTTGCGGGGATGGGGTATGAAACAGACCGTTATGATCTGCACATCAACTTTCCCGGCGGCGCGCCGGTGGACGGCCCGTCGGCAGGCGTGGCCATGGCCGTGGTGGCGGCCAGTGCTCTGACAGGACGGCCGGTAGACGGACACGTAGCCGTGACGGGCGAGGTATCGGTGCTGGGAAACGTCAAGCCGGTGGGCGGCGTTCCCAGCAAGGTAGAGGCCGCCGAGCACGCTGGACTGACCACCGTGCTGATCCCGTCCGAAAATCAGCTGGAACGTTTCGAACATACCACGATTCAGGTGCTTCCCATCTCCCGGCTGGAAGAAGCGCTGGACCGAATGCTTTTGCCGGTTCAGGCAGCACAGCCGGAGAAGGAACGGACGCTCCCCCAGCCCATGGTCGCGCCCATTCTGGCGGCGGAAAAAGCGGAAGCCGCCCCGGCCCGCGGTTCCGCCGGCTCCGCGTCCATTTCTCAGGGTGCGCAGTCGTAAGAGCCGCGAAGAAATCAAAACCTGCTTTCTGTGATAATAACAACGTCCGCAAGCCAAGTGACAGTCTTTCGGCTTTTCCCGTTCCTGACTGTCCCTTGGCATTTTCTTTTAACATGAAGAATCGGTTGAAAAACGTTACTTTCTGGAAAGACTGGACGTGCGTCCGACCCTGTGATAAAATAATTTGCGAACGTATGTTCTCATTTTATGGAAACCAACTTGAGCTCAAGCTGTTTCCATTGAATTTTCGCATTCTTTTCGGAAAGGAGCCTGCTTTCCATGACGGAGCGCGTTTATCTTGCCATTGACCTGAAATCCTTTTTCGCTTCGGTGGAGTGCGTGGAGCGTGGATTGGATCCTTTGAAAACCCATCTGGTGGTAGCGGACGCCGGAAGGACGGAAAAAACCATCTGTCTGGCGGTCTCTCCATCGTTGAAAGCCTACGGCATTCCCGGGCGGCCCAGGCTGTTCGAGGTAATACAGAAGGTGCGGGAGCTCAATCTGCAGCGACAGCGCCGCGCTCCTGGCCGCAAGCTGAACGGCGCATCTTTTCTGGAAGAGGAATTGAAAAATTCCCCGGAGCTTCGGCTGGACTATCTCATCGCCCGGCCCCAAATGGCCCGCTATATGGCGGTCAGCACGCGGGTCTATCAGGTTTATCTGAAATACGTGGCCCCGGAGGACATTCACGTGTACTCCATCGACGAGGTGTTCATCGAAGTTACCCGTTATCTGAAAACCTATCGTCTGACCGCCCGGGAACTGGCCATGCGGATGATTCTTGAGGTGCTGAAAGAAACCGGCATTACCGCTACCGCCGGGATCGGGACGAATCTGTATCTGTGCAAGATCGCTATGGACATCGGCGCCAAGCGGATCGCCCCCGATGCGAACGGCGTTCGTATTGCGGAGCTGAACGAGCTTTCCTATCGGAAAAATCTCTGGGATCACCGGCCTCTGACGGATTTCTGGCGGATAGGGCCCGGCTATGCCCGGAAGCTGGAGTCCGTAGGGCTGCATACCATGGGCGACGTCGCCCGCTGTTCGCTGGGTGGGCCAGGAGAATATTACAATGAGGGCCTGCTTTACAAGCTCTTCGGAGTCAACGCCGAACTGCTGATCGACCATGCGTGGGGCTGGGAACCCTGCACCATCGACGAAATCAAGGCATATCGACCGGAAAACAGCAGTCTGGGGGCCGGGCAGGTGCTGCAATGCGCTTATCCCTTTGAAAAAGCCCGGCTGGTGGCCCGGGAGATGGCGGATCAGCTGGCCCTCTCGCTGGTGGAAAAAAGACTGGTGACCGATCAGCTCGTGCTGACTGTGGGCTATGACGTGGACAATCTGACAGACCCCGCCATTCGCAAGAGCTACCGCGGCCCTGTCACGACCGATCATTACGGTCGTTCCATTCCCAAGCACGCCCACGGCACGGAAGTTTTGGAGCGTCCGACTTCCTCCTGCCGTCAGTTGATGGAAGCCGCGGCGCGGCTGTTCGACCGGGTGGTGGAGCCCCGGCTGCTGGTGCGCCGGATGTACGTGGTCGCAGGCCGGGTTCTGCAGGAAAGCGAAGCCGCCGAACGTCCGTTCTGTGAGCAGTTGGATCTGTTTACCGACTACGCCGCACAGGAAAACGCCCGTCTGCGGCAGGAGGCCGAGCTGAAGCGGGAACGCAGTCTGCAGGAGGCCGCGCTTTTGCTGAAACGGAAATACGGCCGGAACGCCCTGTTTCGGGGGATGGATCTGGAAGAGGGCGCTACGGCTATCGAACGAAACCGGCAGATCGGAGGTCATCGGGCATGACGGGAAAATATGACGATATTCTGCGACTCCCCCATCATGTTTCCGCCAGCCGAAAACCCATGTCCATGACGGCCCGGGCGGCTCAATTCGCCCCCTTTGCGGCGCTGAGCGGCTATGACGCAGAGGTACAGGAGGCCGGGCGGCTGACCGACCAGCCCATCGAACTGGACGAATATGAAAAAGAAACGCTGAACGCCCGGCTGCAGTTGCTGGCGCAGCATCTTCATGAAAAATGGACGGTCAGCGCGGTATATTTTCAGCCGGACGAACGCAAGGAGGGCGGCGCTTACGTAACCCATACCGGCACAGTAAAAAAAATCCTTCTTTCCGAGCGCAGGCTGCTTCTGACGAACGGGACCGTTATTCCGCTGGACGGGCTGATTGCGCTGGACGGGGAGCCGTTTGCGGCGCATGGTTTATAAAAACCCCCTGTCTTTTCTGGCAAATTGCGTTATAATAAAAGTCGGATGCAGCATGGAACCACGAATGAACAGGAGGAAAAACACATGGCAGTCAAGCAGACGGCGGGCCGGGACGCGCTGGGTGAATTCGCCCCGAAATTCGCAGAACTGAACGACGACGTACTC
>CAKUCE010000282.1 GCA_934643535.1 uncultured Clostridia bacterium
ACCCATGACGAACTGATTGTCATTCACTTTGACATTCTGAACTTTTCCACCGGGCAGATCGACTGCTTTTATCCGGACGATCCAGAGGAAATCCAACGCCGCTTTGAAGAAATTTACGCCCTCTGGCAGCGCAACGCGCCGGGGGCGCGCTACCGGGCCACGGGGCTGTTTTACGAACTGTTCGCCCGGCTGCACACGGATTTCTGCCGTCACGGGCAAAAGGAAAATCCGCTGGTGCAAAGCGCCATGCAGCTTGTTGCGGAGCGCTATTCCGACCCCGGATTGACGGTTTCCCAGATGGCGCGCCGGGCTGGGGTATGCGAGGTCTATCTCCGCCGGGTATTTCAGCAGGAGCTGCAGTTAACGCCTAAACAGTACCTGATGCAGGTGCGGATGCAGCGGGCCGTTTCCCTGCTCCAGTCCGGCTATTACACGGTAACGCAGGTCGCCCATTCCTGCGGTTTCACGGATGAAAAATATTTTTCCACCGCATTCAAAAAAATGAACGGCTGTCAGCCGTCCAGGTATTTGTATTCATTTGTGCCGTAAGGAAGTCATCTCCATTCAAGAAAAGCGAACGTAAAAGGGATGCGCCGCATGGACGCATCCCTTGAAAAACGGTTATTACTTTCGGGTGGGGCGGCGCAGGAAAGCGGGAACGCCCAGGTCGTCGCGCTCCACGGTGGAAGCGGCGGGAGCGGGAGTGGCTTCCGCTGCGGGCTGCTGCGCGGCCTGCTGAGGCTGTGCGCCGGTCTGCGGCTGCTGTGCCTGCGCATTCTGAGCCGGGGCCTGATACTGCTGGCCATACTCCATCTGCGGGACCATCGGCTGCTGCATATTGCCATACTGCATCCCCTGTACCGGCTGCTGCATGCCGTAATCCGGCTGGCCATAGGTCTGCCGGGGCTGATAGCCGCTGGGCTGGCCGTAGTTGGCGTAATAGTTGGAGCCCTGCTGCATCATGGGAGGCATGGCCGCAGGCGTGGGAATGGACGAACCGCCCACATAGCCGCCGCCAAAATCGCTGTGCATGGACTCGTCCTCCATGGGCATATTGAAGCTCATGTCCTCATAGGAGGACCCGGATGAGAAAACCTGCCGGTCGGAGCCGGAGGAACCGTAAGCACTGCCGGAATTGCCGCTGGAGAACGAGCGGGTCCAGTCCCGGTCGCCGCCGGTCTTGGACTTTGCGTCCTCCTTCTTGGGGAAGGGCGTTTTTTCAAAGCCGGTGGCAATGACCGTAATGCGGACTTCATCATCCAGTGAATCGTCGATGCCGGCGCCGAAGATGATGTTGGCTTCGCTGTCCGCAGCCTGCATCACCAGACTGGCAGCCTCGTTGATATCAATGATGCTCATGTCCTCGCCGCCGGTGATGTTGATCAGCACGGCTCTGGCTCCGTCGATGTTGGTTTCCAGTAGGGGGCTGGAAATAGCGTTCTTGGCGGCTTCCACCATACGGTTTTCGCCCTTGCCGACGCCGATGCCCATGTGAGCCAGTCCACCGCTTTCCATGACGGTCTTCACGTCGGCGAAGTCCAGATTGATGAGCGCGGGCACGGCGATCAGGTCGCTGATGCCCTGGATGCCCTGCCGCAGCACGTCGTCCGCAATGCGGAAGGCTTCCAGCATGGTCGTACCCTTGGTGACCACCTGCAGCAGCCGGTCGTTGGGGATCACCACCAGCGTATCTACCCGCTGTTTCAGGTCGATCACGCCCATTTCGGCGTTCTTCATACGCTGTTTGCCTTCAAACAGGAAGGGCTTGGTGACCACAGCGATGGTCAGGCAGTTCAGATCCCGGGCGATCTCCGCCACGATGGGAGCCGCGCCCGTCCCGGTGCCGCCGCCCATACCGGCGGTGACGAAAACCAGATCCGCGCCCTTGATCGCCTGAGCGATCTCTTCGCGGCTTTCCTCAGCAGCCCGGCGGCCCACGTCGGGAACTGCGCCCGCGCCAAGGCCCTTGGTCAGTTTTTCACCGATCTGAATGGTGGTGCTGGCCTTGCTCATGGCCAGCGCCTGCCGGTCGGTGTTGATGGCGATAAATTCCACGCCCTTCAGTCCCGCGTCCACCATGCGGTTGACCGCGTTATTGCCTGCGCCGCCGCAGCCGATTACCTTGATCGTAGCAAAGCTCTGTTGATCCTCGATCTGAAATTCAAGCACAGTGCATCCCCCTAGTTTTTGTTTCGCTCAGGTTTTATCCGCTGCTCAGCCGCCCAAGAGACTTCGGAAGAAGTCCTTGATGCCGCCCGAAAAACCGCTTGCGGGAACATTTCTGGATTCAATGGTATCGATGATCAGGTCCATCAGACCCATGGCGCTGGCGTAAATGGGGCTGGACAGCTTAATGGTACGCTTGACCGTATCGCGCACGGGCTTTTCCAGCTTGGCCGCCAGATAATCCCGACCGCCCCGGTTCAGGCTCAGGCCGCCGCCGGTCAGATAGATGTTGGACCAGTCGCCGAGCTTCATGCCGCTTTCGTCGATGCATTCCTTAATCATCTCGGCAATTTCGTCCACCCGCGGCTCCAGCACCTCGGCCACCTGCTCCTGCGTAAAGGTGTCCGCCTTCACGCCGTCGCCGCCGGTCACTGTATAGGATTGCGAAATGGTGGAAATTCCATACACGTATTCGCGCTTGATCTGCTCCGCGGATTCCAGCGAAATATTCAGCCCCTCGGCTACGTCGGCGGCAATATGCCCGCCGCCCACGGGAAGCGTCTTCTGGAAGATCACCGCGTCGCCCTCCACCGCCATTACATCGGTGCAAAGGTAGCCCACGTCGATCAGCAGCGCCGTGCGGTCCCGGTCCTCTTCCAGCAGGTACAGCATGGCCTCGCCGGTAGAGGAAGAGAAGAAGCCGCTGACGGTGATGTTCATATCCCTCAGCCGGGCCATCACATCGTCCAGGAAGAAGGTATCGGCCACAACGAAGCTGACCAGCGCCTTCAGTTCGTTTCCCTTCAGGCCAACAGGCTCCAGCGTTTTCTTGCCGCCGTCCACCATGAACCATGCGGGGCTGCGATGCACCACCACGCCGCGTACCGGGGAAAGACGCTTGTCCGCGTTGGCGAAGATCTTCTCCACATGGCGGGGCGTTACCCGGGGATCGGCTCCCTGAATGGTTACGCTGGTTTCCACCGCGTAGACGCGGGTAAACTCGCCGGGCACGCCCACGTTGATCTCGCGGATCTTGCGTTTGGACTGGTTTTCCGCCTCGCTGATGGATTTCTGAATGGCCTCGTTCAGGGCCATGGTGTTGTTCCACTCGCCGTCCAAAAAGCCGTCGTACATGGAAATCCCCGCGCCGACAATATCACAGCGCTGAGAGCCGCTCGTTTCGGCTACCAGCGTCACGATTTTCGACGTGCCAAAATCGATTGCCGCAATGGTTGATTTCATACTCCGCATTTCCCCAGTTCTTCTGGAATCAGCCGCAGGCACCCCTGTCGGCAGGCGTTGGGCGCTTTGAACCAAACGGAAGGTTACGCAAACAGGGCACCCAATGTACCAGCATTTATTGTACCCGTTTTAACAGGAAATCGCAAGCCAAATCCCACTTTTTTTTCACTTTTTTGTAAATTCCGTCTCTATTGAAAGAATCTGCTACCGTTCCGGCATGAATTTCCCGTCCTCGGGAATGGAAACGTCCAGAACGCCGGAATCAGTGCCAAGCTGCCGGAAATAGGCGATATAGGTGCGGATGGCGCCCACCTTGGCGCGCAGGTACTCCCCGTCGCCCATGCGCACGGAGATGCCCTCCCGTGTGATCAGATAAAGATTTTCCGTATCGGAC
>CAKUCE010000283.1 GCA_934643535.1 uncultured Clostridia bacterium
TCCCGAGGGTGTAAGCAGCATCAAGTATTGTGCGTTCGGCTGGTGCGAAAATCTGATCTCCGTCACACTGCCCTCTACCCTGAAATCTTTGGGGGAAAGTGTTTTTCGAAACTGCGGCAATCTGACCAGCATTGAAGACAAAAGCGGCCAATTTTTGAAAACCGTGGACGGCATCGTCTACAGCGCGGATGGGACGCGAATCATCGCTGCGCTGGCGACGGCCAACGGCGAAATTCGCATTGCCGAGGGCGTAACGAAAATCCCGGATAATCTATTTTATGGCAATGATCAGATCACGAGTGTGGTGGTTCCCAAGGGCGTGACCAAAATCGATGACTATGCGTTTTATGGTTGTACCGCCCTGACCAGCATTGAGATTCCTGATGGCGTGACCAACATCGGAATCGCTACGTTCCGTGGCTGTACTGCTCTGATGGGTTTGGAGATTCCCGAGAGCGTGACCAGTATCGGGGTTGAGGCGTTCTGGAATTGCAGTTCTCTGACCGGCGTTGCGATTCCCAAAGGCGTGACCGCCATCGGAAACTCTGCGTTTTATGGTTGTACCGCCCTGACCTCCGTCACGCTGCCTTCCACGCTGAGGAATATTGGAGACGATGCTTTCCCCGCCTCCGTCATCATCCGCAGCGCCGCCGATGCCTACGCCCGCACTTGGGCGCAGGAAAACGGCAGGCAGTGGGAACACGACGTGCATACTATCGCAGCTTTGCCTGCGGTGGAAGCCACCTACACCGAGCCCGGCAAGACGGAAGGCAGCTATTGCCCGGAATGCGGCAAGGTGCTCGCGGAACAGGAGGATGT
Organism: uncultured Clostridia bacterium; assembly: GCA_934643535.1. Classification (GTDB taxonomy): domain Bacteria; phylum Bacillota; class Clostridia; order Christensenellales; family Aristaeellaceae; genus Limiplasma. The sequence goes on from CAKUCE010000283.1 coordinate 820, forward strand.
CCCCGCGCTGGGTGAAAAGGACTTTACCTTCACCAAAAATTCTATCGGCGCCACCGTTACGGCATATAAGGGGAAAAGCACGGAGGTACATATCCCGTCTGTGCTGGGCGGCAAGCCGGTAACGAAAATCGCTGAGAAGGCCTTCTATTCCGATCTGCGCATTACGGGAATGCATATTCCTGCCAGCGTTGCTGAAATTGAAGAATTCTCGTTCTACCAGTGCCGGGCGCTGGATACCATTACGGTAAATGCGGAAAGTCCCTATTACACGGTGGAAGGAAACGTCCTGTACACCAAGGATATGACCACGCTGGTCCGCGCTGGCAATGTGCTGGAGGACGGCGATCTTCACGTGCCGTCAACCGTTACCTATATTGCCGCAGGCGCCTTTAGCGATAACAAGACCCTTCAGGAGCTTTGGATCCCGGCTTCTGTGCAGTTTATCAATGGAACGAATTCCTGCGGCAGTTTCTGCAGGAATTTCCGGCGTTTTCACATTGATGAAGGAAATACACAGTATGCTTCTCCCGACGGAGCGCTGTATAACCGCACGGTAACGCAGCTGTTCCTTGTGCCTGAGGCTATTGGAACGTATCGGGTGCCGGACAGTGTTACTTCTATTGCTGATTGTGCCATCGGAGGCACCTACTACGGTTCGACCACCACCTTAGATGTGACGATGCCCGAGGGATTGGCCTTTACGGGCGATTGTATGTTCCAGTGGATGCAGGGTACGGTCACTTTCCTGAACCCGAAAATCCGATTTGGAGAAAAGTGTTTCATGAGTTCTCAGGACTCTGTGATCATTCGCGGTTATGCGGGCAGCACGGCCCAAACCTATGCAAAGACAAACGGTATTCAATTTGAGGACATTGAAGCAGGTCTCGCATTCCAATATACCACGGACGATACCGGCGCGACCGTCACCGGCTACACCGGTCAGGGCGGTACGGTGGAGATCCCGTCCATGTTGGGCGGCAAGCCGGTAGTGGCGATCGGTGCCAACGCCTTCAACGGCAATGAGACGATCACCAGCGTCACAATGCCGGCCAGCGTGACGACCATCAGTCAGCGTGCGTTTTATGACTGTAAGGCATTAAAACAGCTTACGCTTCCGGAAAATCTGACCGACATCGGGGCCTATGCCTTTAGCGGATGCACGGCATTGCAAAATGTCACGCTGCCGGAAAAACTGGCCACGATCGCAGAGCGCGCCTTCGATTATACGGGCCTGACGGCCATTCATATCCCGGCCAGCGTTACGATGATCGGCCAGCGGGCGCTCAGTCAGAACTACGATCTGTTGAAGATCACCGTAGACGAGGCGAATAACGTTTACTGCGCGGAGGACAACGTACTCTATAATAAAGAAAAAACGATGCTCATTCGTGCCGGAAGCGGCCTTTCCGGCGACTGGAGCATTCCTTTCGGCGTAAAGACGGTGGAAGCGATGGCATTCTGGAACTGCTGGACGCTGGAGACCCTGCGGATTCCGGCCACCGTGCAGTCCATTGGCCAGATCGACATGCTTGGCGGATGCTGCGAAAAACTGAGCGCGATCGTGGTGGACGCCGCTAACCCTGTTTATTCTTCTCTGGACGGCGCGCTGTGCAGCAAGGATGGAACGGTGCTGTATTACCTTCCGGAAAATATTGGCACTTATACGGTGCCTGACAGCGTGACCCGAATCGCCAACGGGGCGATCCAGTTCACCACTTCAAGGCAGGAGGGATTGAACCTGACCCTGCCGGAATTGCTTTCCGTGGTCGAAGATGGTAATTTTTCCTTTATCCACGGCGTCTTTACCTTCCTGAACCCGAACCTGAAGATCGGCTCTGATTGGTTCATGGATTGCAATGCCGAAAAGGTGGTCATTCGCGGCTATGCGGGCAGCACCGCGCAGGCTCTTGCGGAGGAAAAAAACTTTGCCTTTGAAGACCTGACGATCAACGCTCAGTTCCAATACACTGTGGACGATACCGGCGCGACCGTCACCGGCTACACCGGTCAGGGCGGCACGGTGGAGATTCCGTCCGTACTGGGCGGCAAGCCGGTGGTGGCGATCGGCGGTGGCGCATTCCAGATGCCGAATTTGAAAATACGCACAGACATTACCGCCGTCATCCTGCCGGAAGGACTTCAGTCCATCGGCTGGTCCGCTTTCTGGGGCTGCGCTGGGATCACCTCTATCGAAATTCCTGACTCGGTAACGGAGATCGGCATAGCGGCCTTTGAAACCTGCACGGCCCTTGCTCAGGTGACTCTTCCCAAAAATTTGACGCAGATCAGTGATAGCTTGTTCCATAACTGCCCGCTGACGGAAATCGACCTGCCGCAGGGCATTACCCGCATTGAAGATTATGCTTTCCGAAATACGAAACTGACGGCCATCGTTATTCCCGAGGGAACGCTTTCGATTGGAAAGTGTGCCTTTGAGGGTTGCTCCGAGCTGAGTGCGGTGACGATTCCCTCCAGCGTAACTGAGATCGGCGAGTGCGCGTTTGCAAATTGTCCCAAGCTGGCGCCGCTGGACGAGATCCTGCCCGAGAAGCTGACTAAAGTAATCGACGGCGTGGTTTACAATGCGGATGGTACACAAATCATTGGTATTCTGCCTACTCTGTCAGGGGAAGTTCGAATTGCCGATGGGATAACGGTCATTCCTCAATGGCTGTTCGCTAACAATACATCCATTACCTCCGTTATCCTGCCGAATAGTATCAAAACCATTGAATGGAGGGCTTTCTCCGGCTGTACGAGTCTGGCACAGATCGAATTCCCGGAGGGGCTGCTGACGATTGGAGATTATGCATTCTCCTCTACGGGCCTGACCACGGTCGTACTTCCCTCTACCCTGACAACGTTTGGAGAAGGTGTCTTTGATGGCTGTACGAAACTAGCGAACATTGAGGACAAGAGCGGCAAGTTTCTGAAAGTGGTGGACGGTATCGTCTATAATGTTGACGGAACGCAGATT
>CAKUCE010000284.1 GCA_934643535.1 uncultured Clostridia bacterium
GCGCAGGTGGAGAACCAGAAGTTGACCACGGTGACGGCGTTGTTCTTGAACAGCTCGCTGGTGACGGGATTGCCGTCCAGATCCTTGCCCTCGAAGGCGGGGAACTTCACGGCGGAATCATCCTCCATCATCATGTCCTTATCCGCCATGCTGTCGTCCATCATGTCCTTGTCCATATTGTCGTCCGCCATGGCCATTCCTTCGTTCCCCATGACCATGCCGCCTTCCGCCGTCACCATGCTGCTGTCCATCATCATATCGGAGTCCGCCGTCATGTCGCCTTCCGGCATGAGCATATCCATTTCCGCGTCCAGCCGGCGGATGGTCTCGATGCCCTGCATCAGCTGATTATACTCGTCCTCGGTGAAGCTCTCTTTAGCCGCCTCCAGCTGCTCCGTCAGGTAGTCGGCATAGGTCATGTCCATGTCGGGCTGCTTGTCCAGCATTCCGAAGAACTTGTTCCACAGGTCCATGTTCGCCTCGAATACGCCGTTCATTTCGGCGGTGAGCATTTCCAGCTTCTTTTCGGCGCAGTCGCAGGTTTCCCCGCAGCCGCACTTTTCATCGCACATGCCCTTCATGCAGGCGCAGCCGTCCACGCCCTTGCCGTCCATCATGCAGGGGCAGGTTTCTTCCATGGTCTGGGTCTTGTCCATATCGGACGGCTCCGCGCAGCAGGCGGAAGCGGCGGTCAGGGTCGTCAGCATACACAGCGCCAGAAACAGCGCGATCCAGGTTTTCTTCATTGAAAATACCCTCCGTTTCATTTTTGGATTGTTGGTTCCGCGGCGTTTTCGCCGGCTGGATTCTTGGATTGGTTCGCCCCGGCTCCGCGGCTCAGCCCGCAGCGGAAGCTGACCGCGCCCGTGGGGCAGGCCTTGACGCACATGCCGCAGCGGATGCACTCGGGATGATCCGGGGCCTTCGTCACGTCCACATCCATCTTGCAGGCCTTTTCACACCGGCCGCAGTGGACGCATTTGTGCTTATCCACCTGCATCCCCGTCAGCGATACCCGGTTGAACAGCGCGTAGAACGCGCCCAGCGGGCACAGCCACTTGCAGAACGGCCGGTAGAACAGCACGCTCAGGATGACCACCGCCGCCAGCACCACGCTCTTCCACGCGAACAGGTTGCCCAGAGCGCCCCGAACGCTTTCGCTGGTCAGGGAAAGGGGAATCGCCCCCTCCAGCACGCCCTGGGGGCACAGGTACTTGCAGAAGAAGGGATTGCCCAGCCCCACCTCGTTGACGAAGATCAGCGGCAGCGTCACCGTCAGCAGCAGAATCAGGTACTTGAGATAGGTCAGGGGCTTGAGCCTCTTGGTGGACGGCTTCTTCTTCGGAAGCGGAATCTTGTGCAGCAGCTCCTGAAACCAGCCGAAGGGGCACAGGAAGCCGCACACGAACCGCCCCAGCAGAACGCCCAGCAGAATCAGCGTACCGGTAACGTAGTAGGAAAACCGAAACTTGGACGATCCGATCACCGATTGAATTGCCCCAATGGGACACGCTCCCGTAGCGGCGGGGCAGGAGTAGCAGTTGAGCCCCGGCACGCAGACGTACTTGCCTTTTCCCCGGTAAATCTGCCCCTTGAGCAGGTTGGGCAGATGGGGGTTGGTCAGAAGCGCGGCACAGGCCTGCAGCAGTCCCCGAAACCGGGCGAGAAAGCCGGAAACGGGCGGAGCCTTTGGCTTTGCCTTCTTCTTATCCAATGCCTACGCACTCCAGACAGATTCTGACGGCCTTGGAAAGCACCGTGCCGGCCTCGCCCCGCCACGCGCCGTAAGCCACCATCGCCGCGCCCAGCGCCAGAACGCCCAGCCGGACGGCCCGTCTGCCCGCGACCGATGAAATGAGATTCATGGGGATTCCCTCCTTTGTTTCTTCTCGCAGGGTCATCATACCCTACGGAGGTTAAAATCTCCGTTAAGATGGAAAACTTTATGCGCATTTTATGCGCGTATGCTATACTGAGCGTGACAGGAAGAGAACAAAGGAGGCCCGGTATGCGAATCTTGATTGTGGAGGATGAGCGGGCGCTGTGCGACACGCTGGCCAAGAGCCTGAAGAGAAAAGGATATGAAACGGACGTCTGCTATGACGGCGAGTCCGCGCTGGAATGGATGCTGGCGGAGAAATACGATCTGATCCTGCTGGATCTGAACCTGCCCGGCCGGGACGGCATGGAGCTGCTTCGGGCGCTGCGGGAACGGGATCGGGAAACCCGGGTGCTGATTCTCTCCGCCCGCAGCCGGATCAGCGACAAGGTGGAGGGGCTGGACTGCGGCGCCAACGACTATCTGGTCAAGCCCTTTCATCTGGAGGAGCTGGAGGCCCGGGTGCGCAGCCTGACCCGGCGCAGCTTCGTGCAGCACGACGCGCTGCTGAGCTGCGGGCGGGTCACCTTCGACACGGTGAAGCGGACGGCACAGGTCAACGGCGAGGCCGTGGCCCTGACCCGGAAGGAAAACGGGATTCTGGAATACCTGCTGCTCAACCAGGGGCGGCCGGTGAGTCAGGAGGAGCTGATGGAGCATGTGTGGGACGGCAGCGTGGACAGCTTCAGCAACTCCATTCGGGTGCATATTTCGTCCCTGCGCAAAAAGCTGAAGGCGGCGCTGGGCTACGACCCGATCCTGAACCGCATCGGCGAGGGCTATCTGATGGGAGGACAGGAAGCATGAAGAAGCTGTCCCTGCAATGGCGGATCACGCTGATGACCTTTCTGCTGCTGACGGTGGCCTGCGTGACCATGAAGACGCTTTTATGCTCCTCCGGCCACGCCCACATGGATTCCATCGGCAGCTATGTGCTGCATTATGCGGACGAGGAGCCCCAGTCCATTCGCATCGATATGCCGGAGGAGCAGTGGAAGGACGTGTCCCAGCGCTTCGCCGGGGAGTTCGTGGTGGAGCTGACCGGGGTCAAGCACAGCTTCTGCATGACCGGCTGGTACATCGCGCTGGCGGTGACGGTGATGGGCGGCGCGGTGGCGTATTTTGTCAGCGGAAGGGCATTAAAGCCGCTGAAGCGGTTCACCGCCAAGGCGGAGCGCGTACAGCTGCAAAGCCTTTCGGAGATCACCCTCAGCGAAAACGAGGCGGTGGAGTTCAGCCGCCTGAGCCGGGCCATCAACCAGATGCTCCTGCGGCTGAATCAGGCCTTCGACGCCCAGCGGCAGTTCGTGGGCAACGCCGCCCACGAGCTGCGCACGCCGCTGGCGCTGATGCAGGCGCGGCTGGATCTGTACATGTCCACGGAGCATGAGAACAGCTGCCCGGAAACCACGGAAACCATTGCCATGATGAGGGAGCAGACGGAGCGTCTATCCAAGATGGTACGGACGCTGCTGGACATGAGCGACCTGAAGGCTGTGCCGCGCAACGACCGGATCCAGCTGGCCCCCATGATCGAGGAGGTGCTGGCGGATCTGTCGCCGCTGGCAGAGAAGAGCGGCGTGACGCTCTCCCAGAGCGGCGAGGATCTGTGGATCACCGGCAGCGACGTGCTGGTGTACCGGGCCATCTTCAATCTTGTGGAGAACGGCGTGAAATACAACCGCCCCGGCGGCAGCGTGTGCGTCGCCGCGTCCCGCCGGGAGAGGGAGGCGGTCGTCGAGGTGACGGACACGGGCTGCGGCATCCCGGATAACTTTCGGGAGAGCGTGTTTCAGCCCTTCTTCCGGGTGGATAAATCCCGCAGCCGGGAAAAGGGCGGCGTGGGGCTGGGCCTGTCGCTGGTCTGGGAGATCGCCCGGCTGCACGG
>CAKUCE010000285.1 GCA_934643535.1 uncultured Clostridia bacterium
GTATCAAATGCTTTCGGTCGGCGCTCTCTGAGCCTCTTGAGGCAGAACGCCATTTACAAAAACCAGATATCACCAGGATTTCTTAACAGAATTCTTCCTTGCGGCTTGCGGGCGGCTATTGTATAATGAAACTGCGCTTTTTTGCGCGGTTGGAGGAAATACAAAAGTACCCCTCCGGAAAGGAAGAATTTTTTGATGTCCAAAACAAAGCTGACCCTGCTGACAGCCCTGCTTGTCTTGATGGTTGTTTCCCGGACGGTTCTGGTTCCCTCCGGCGCGGTGACCGACGAGGCCCTTTCCCGCTACGAGGACGCCCTCTGGGCGCAGGACGAAGAAGAGGAAGCGACCGACGGATCGGCCCAGGTTATCCTAAAGCCGCACGCTGTGCTGGCCAACGCTGCCCTGAGCGATATTCTGCCCGCCGTCAATATCAACGCGCTGGATACCGGCCTTTTTACCCCCGGCAGCGCCCCTCTGGAAGAAAACTTTACCGAGGACAGCTACCGTGATGATTCCATTATCGTTGAAATGGAAAAGAAACGCCTGTATGACAGCGATGTGTTCATTGCCTACGTACGCATTGCCACGCCTTCTCAGATTCGTACCGCTGTGGCGGGCAGCAAGCTGAAATCCTCCAATACCAACCTGATTACCCGCATCACGGCGAATTACAACGGCATTGTGGCCGTCAACGGGGACTTCTACTCCAACTCAGAGAAAAAAGGCGGCTACATGGTACGGCAAAAGGAGGTCTTCCGGGAGAAGGTTTCCAATAACTATGATCTGCTGGTGATCGACGAACTGGGTGACTTCCACCTGCTTCTGCGCGGCAAGGAAAATCAGCAGGACGGTATTGCTGCGCTGCAGAATGAGCATGAGATCGTCAACTGCTTCTTCTTCGGGCCTGCTCTGGTAATTGACGGCGAGGTACAGGGAGCCGAAACCTATGCCAAGTATGCCTTCGACCCTACTCAGCCCAATCCCCGGGCGGCTATTGGCCAAATTGGTCCGCTGACATACGCAGTAGTGGTCGTCAACGGCCGCACCTCTGAAACCGTAGGCGTGACCATGGAGCAGCTTGCCGCCATTATGGGCGATATTGGCTGCCAGCAGGCTTATAATCTGGACGGCGGCAACAGCGCTACGCTGGTGTTCCACAACGAAATTTACTCTGCAAAAGAGAACAAGGAACGCAGTGTCTCCGATATTATTTATTTTGCAAGCGCCATCGGCGAGTAAGGAACAAAAATGATGCTATTCCCCTATGGTCTTTTTGCAGCAGCGGGCGTTGGCTGCATGCTCATCGCCCTGCTGCTGACCGTTCCGAAGCGCACGCCCAAGGGCACGGTAACGGTCTTCGGACTGCTGGCGATTCCCCTGTCTCTGGTCTTTTCGCGGCTTCTGTACTGTCTTTTCCAGCTGAATCTTTTCGCAACCTACGAAAACCCATGGCTCATGCTTTGCATCTGGGATGGCGGTTATTCCCTCTGGGGCGTTGTCCCCGGTCTGCTGCTGGCGACTTGGTGGACGGCGAAAATCCAGCGCTGCCCTTTCGCCTCTCTCTGGGACTGCGTCAGTCTTTCTTCGGCGCTGCTGTTTGCCATGCTGTACGCTGGAGAAGGCCGGACGGATCTGGGCGTGGGCAAGGTGATCGACGAAGGTTTTCTGACCTCTGCTTTCCCCTTCCTGTTTTTGGAGCAGAAACTGGGCATAAATCTGGAATACCGTCTGGTCGTCTACCGTCTGCAAAGTCTGTCGTGCTTTGTCCTGTATCTGATTCTGCTGCTTTTTCGGAGAAAAACGCGGCTCGAAGGCATTCTGGCGCTCCGTTGTTGGGCCGTTTTTGCATCCATGCAGATCTTTTGGGAAAGCCTGCGGGATGATGGGCACATGCTCTTCATCTTTCTGCGAATCGGTCAGGTGGCAGCCGGGATTGTACTGCTTTGCATTCTGATAACGCTTTCCCGCCGTTTCAGGCAAAGCGGCAGGCGAATGCCCTGGTTTGTCTGGCCGGTTTTCGTTCTCTGTCTTGGAATGATCGCGGCGCTGGAGTTTTCGCTGGATGGACGTCTCAGTATCGGAACGCCCTCCATGGCGCGGGATTACGGGCTAATGGCTGCTGTATGTGTGATCCTTGCGGCGGTTCCCTGCTTTCTGACAGGCAGACTGGAACCGCGCTATTCGAAGTAAGGGGGAATTGACATTGGCGGCATTTCGAAAAACAAAGATCGTCTGTACGCTTGGCCCTGCCACCGAAGATGACTCGATCCTGCGGGCTATGATCCAGGCCGGGATGAATGTGGCGCGCCTGAATTTTTCCCATGGCACTTACGAGGGTCATGCCCAAAATATCCGCCGCGTTCGGGCACTGAGTGCCGAGCTGCATACGCCTATCGGCATCATGCTGGATACCAAGGGGCCTGAGATCCGGCTGAAAACCTTTCGGGAGCATCGGGTCACGCTGCAGAAGGGACAACGCTTTACACTCTGTACAGACGATGTGGAAGGCGATTCCGAGCATGTTTCCATCACGTATGCCAACCTCCCGGCCGATGTGTGCCCCGGGACCACGATCCTGATCGACGATGGTCTGGTCGGCATGACGGTGGAAGCCGTCAGTCAGAAGGAAATCCAGTGCCGTGTGAATAACGGCGGAGTGATTTCCGACCGCAAGGGTATCAATGTACCGGACGCCAATCTGAGCATGCCCTTTATCAGCGAGAAGGACCAGAACGATATTCTTTTCGGGATTCAGGAGGACGTGGACTTCATCGCCGCTTCGTTTACCCGCACGGAAGAAGATATTCTTTCCATCCGCAAACTGCTGAACGATAACGGCGGCAAGGGGATTTCCATTATCGCCAAAATCGAGAACATGCAGGGCGTTCAGAATATCGACAGCATTCTGGCCGTCAGCGACGGCGTGATGGTGGCCCGCGGCGATCTGGGAGTGGAAATCCCGCTGGAGCAGATCCCCATTATTCAGAAAATGATTATCCGCAAGGCTTATTCTCGTGGAAAGCAGATCATCACCGCTACCCAGATGCTGGACAGCATGATCAAAAATCCGCGGCCTACCCGCGCCGAGGCCACCGACGTAGCCAACGCCATCTATGACGGAACCGGCTCGATCATGCTTTCCGGTGAAACGGCTGCGGGCCTCTATCCTGTGGAGGCTGTGCGAACCATGGCGCGGATCGCTCAGGTGGCGGAAGCCAGCATCGACTATGTGCAGCGTTTCAGGGACAGCGCGCCGCGGCCCAGTCCCAATATCACAAACGCCATTTCCCACGCCAGCTGTACTTCCGCGCAGGATCTGAACGCCACAGCCATTGTGACGGTCACCAAGACGGGTTTTACGGCCAAAATGCTTTCCCGTTTCCGGCCAGGGTGTCCGATCATTGCCTGCGCCCCTGTTGAGCGCGTGGTTCGGCAACTTTGCCTGAGCTGGGGGATCACGCCTCTGTTGATCGAAGAAGTCACCGATACCAACGAACTGTTTGAGCGGGCAGTAGAGGCTGGAACCAACGCCGGGCTTCTGCATAAGGACGATCTCATCGTTATGACGGCGGGCGTACCGCTGGGGGTCAGCGGTACCACCAACCTGATGCGCGTTCATGTAGTCGGCAGCCACCAGTGGTAAATCTTGACAAACCGGATTTGGAAACCTATAATCAATTTCATGACAAAAAAGAGGGCGTCGCGCCCTCTTTTTGAAACGGAGTGAATTCTGAATGGTGGTAGAACTTTTCCTGATCGG
>CAKUCE010000286.1 GCA_934643535.1 uncultured Clostridia bacterium
GCTCTGTTCCGGGAGGTCAGCCCCATTCCCTGCAAATGCGCCATGGAGATGCTGGGCCTCTGCTCCGGGGAGCTGCGTCTGCCCCTGATCCCCGCCGCGGCGGAAACCAACGCGGCGCTGAACAAGTGCCTGACGGAGCTTGGGTATCTGAAAAAATAAAAACAGGGGGACAGAGCCGCGCTCTGCCCCTCTCCATTTTACAAAGAAACGAGGTAGTTTGCCCTATGAAAATTCTTCTTGGCGGCGCGTTGGGCCGCATGGGCCGGGAAGTGACGGCTGCGGCTGCGGAGGCGCAGGTGGAGATCGCCTGCGGCGTGGATGTGGCCTATACGGGTCAGCCGTCGGATTATCCCATCGTCAGCGCCTTCGATCAGGCCCGGCAGACCGCCGACGTGCTGGTCGACTTTTCCCGCCCCTCGGCGCTGCCGGAGCTTTTGCAGCTGGCCCGGAAAGAAAAAATGCCGGTCGTGCTGTGCGCAACCGGTTATAACGAGGCGGAGATCCAGATGATCGAAGAGGCCAGCCGGGAAATCCCCGTTTTCCGCAGTGCAAACATGAGCCTTGGCGTGAACGTCCTGCGTCATCTGGCGCAGGAAGCCGCGCGGGCTCTTGGAGAGGATTTTGATGTGGAGATCGTGGAACGTCATCACCGCATGAAAGCAGACAGTCCCAGCGGTACTGCGCTGATGCTTTACGACTCGGTCAAGGAAGCCACGGAAACCCTCCGGCAGCCGGTATTCGGCCGCTACGGCCGCACCGCCCAGCGCCAGCCCGGAGAAGTCGGCATTCACGCCGTGCGCGGCGGAACGATCACCGGGGAACACGAGGTATGCTTTTACGGGGATGGCGAAGAGCTGATTCTGACCCACCGTGCGGAAAAGCGGTCCCTGTTTGCCCGGGGCGCGCTGCGGGCCGCCGCTTTCCTGATGGACAAGCCTGCCGGTCGCTATGATATGCAGAATCTGATCCGGGAAATGCTGCGTTAACCTTCGTTGGACGGGTTGTTCCACTCATCCAGATGATTCTGCAGGGTAGAGAGGATCTCGTGCATCACATAACGCTGACCACGGCTCAGGCCCTCGGAATCGCCGCCTTCCTGAACGGCCTCCAGGCTTTCGGACATCAGGTAGTCCAGGCCCACATGCAGGGCGTTGGCCAAAGCGACCATGGTTTCCAGGCTGGCCTTGCGGGACCCCCGTTCCAGGTGGCCCACGAAAGAGGTCGTCACGCCCACCTGCTTTGCCAGTTGCTCCTGCGTCATGCCCAAATCAATCCTGCGCTTGCGGAGGCGTTTTGCTAACGCGTTGTAATCCATTTGAATGGCTCCTTTCAATCAGACAGTGTGAAACTGCGTTTTTACATTCGACAAATTTCGCGGCATTTTGTGCCCCCTCCGGTGGAAAAAACCTCCGTTCCATTCTTCGCCCTGCAAGGCTGGAACGGAGGTTCTGTTTTTCCGGCTCAGTACGGACGTTCCTTGCCGAAGAAGCACACGGCCACGGTGCCCGGGCCGCAGTGGGCGCCAATAACGGGGCCTACGTAGCGGACGGAGATACCGTTCAGGCCCGAGATCTTCTCCTGCAGCAGATGCACCAGCCTTTCCGCATCCTGCGGAGCGTCGGCATGAAGCACGTACATCTCTGCCTCAGCCGGATCGTCGATATTCTGAGCGGCCAGCTCTGCCAGCGTGCGAAGGGCCTGCTTGCGGCCCCGGACCTTGTCCATGGACAGGAGCTTGCCGTTTCTGCCCTCGGTGATGATGGGCTTGAGATCCAGCATGGTGCCCACGGTGGCCGCCACGGCACTGATGCGTCCGCCTCGGCGCAGATAGGCCAGATCATCTACGGTGAAGAAGGCCTGCGAACGGCTCTTGTTCTCTTCCAGCCACGCGGCGACCTCGTCCATGGTTTTGCCCTGACGGTAGAGTTCATGAGCCTTGAGTACCAGAATGCTCTGCGGCAGCGAGATGCTCAGGGTATCCACCACGATCATGCGGCGCTCGGGGTAGCGCTGCAGAAGCTCCTCCCGGGCGGCGTAGATGTTCTGGATGGTGCCGGAAAGCTGGCTGGAAAAGGCTGCGAAGAGAATGTCCCGTCCCGAGGCAAGCACGGGCTCAAAGTATTCCTCATAAGCGGCGGTAGGCAGCAGCGAGGTCACCGGCGCAGCTCCGCCCCGCATGGCGTCAAAGAAATCCTTTTCCTTTCCATTGCGGCCCAGGTCGTCAAAGTATTCCTTGCCGTCCACCATGTACGGCATATAGACCATATTCAGTTCCAGTTCATCCACAAAGCGAAAGGGCAGATCGGAATCCGAGTCAGTAAAGAATGCGTAAGAATTCATGGTTCCTCCTTGTGCGTTCCAAAAATAAAATGGGATATAAGGGCATATAAATCCAACCCTATTGTAGCGGATTTTTCCGGGAAAAGCAACGGGCGCGGGGAAGTTTGAAAGGGGGCGTTCTCCACGCTTTGATTCGGCGGACCGGCCTCCGCAAAGGCGCTCATTCTCTCAAAACGCACGGCTTCGGGGCTTTAAAGCACTATACAAAAATCCCCTTCTGAATTTCAAAAATTCGAAGGGGAAAAGCCTTGCTGTTCGTATTCTGCCGCATCCTTACCACTTGATCCGGCGATCCTTATAATAGAATTCCCGGTCATGCTCGCCGATTTCCCGCAGCACACGGCAGGGATTGCCCACGGCTACCACATTAGCCGGCAGATCCCTGGTAACCACGCTGCCCGCGCCCACCACGGTATGATCGCCGATGGTAACGCCGGGCAGCACGATCACCCCGGCGCCCAGCCAGCAGTTCCGGCCGATGTGAATATCGCAGTTGAACTGATAGGCCTTTTCCCTCAGCTCCGGCCAGACAGGGTGCCCCGCCGTGGCCAGCGTCACATTAGGCCCGATCATGGTATGATCCCCCACATAGATATGAGTATCGTCCACCAGCGTCAGATTGAAGTTGGCGTACACATAATCGCCGAAATGCACGTGATGTCCGCCCCAGTTGGCGTGCAGCGGCGGCTCGATATAGCATCCCCGCCCGATCTCTGCGAACATTTCCTTCAACAGCCGCTCGCGCTTTTCTCCCTCCGACGGTCGGGTCAGATTATATTCATACTGCTTCTCCAGACACTGCTGCTGTTCCGCCATAATGGCGTTTTCGTTGGGATCGTACAGTTCCCCTGTAAACATCTTATCCATTTCGTTCATTGCTCTGGCGCTCCTTTAGAAATCCTTCTATCCGCATTCGCGTTCTTCGGTTTCGTTTTACTCCCCGGCCTGCTCCATCCGTCAGGACTACGAACATAATTCTGCCAGGGCCTTGGAAAATCCTTCTGCCTTTTTGGCCTTCCGTTTTTTCGTTATGATGATGGGAAATTTTTGTTTGGGGTAGCTCTACGCATTTCTTTTTCTGGGCTTGCACTTTTGAAAAAATATGCTATAATATTTTCTGCTCGTGCCGAAGTGATGGAATGGCAGACGTGACGGACTCAAAATCCGTTGGTAGCGATACCGTGCGGGTTCAAGTCCCGCCTTCGGCACCATGCTGAGCATCCATACAGAATTTGAAGGTTCTGTATGGATGCTTTTCTTTTCTCGAAACATCCTACAGGATTTCAGCCGGTTGCACTTTCGTTTTTCGCTGCATCCGGTTCATATGCCAACCTTACGCCTTTGCGGGTCTGCATCAGCACCTTGGGCATGTCCAATGGAAGCTCCTTGGGAAAGTCCAGCGTACCAA
>CAKUCE010000287.1 GCA_934643535.1 uncultured Clostridia bacterium
GCCTGACGCTGTTGTTTTCACTGGTGACGCTGCCGGTGGAGATCAACGCCAGCAGGCGGGCCCTTGGGATGCTGGAAGGTGTGCTGGATGCGGAGGAGCTTCAGGGGGCGAAAGCCGTATTGAGCGCCGCTGCGCTGACCTATCTGGCGTCGGTCATTTCCAGCGCCCTGCAGCTGCTGCGGCTGATCCTGATCTCTCGTTCCCGGAATCGGGATTGAGCCTTGGCTGCGCCAAAGAAGAAAAGTGGATCAAGCCCCGAGCTTCGGGTATCGGTGCGGGAGGTGGTCGCATTCTGCTTCCCGCCGGAGGATATCCTGCCCGGAGGGGGCGTGGAGGACATGCTGGCCGGAGGCCGCGCTCATCGTTCCCGTCAGGAACAGCAGACGGGAGAGGTGGAGCGGCCTATCCGGCACAGCTTTTCTTTGCGTGGAGAAACCGTGGAATTATACGGCCGCATGGATGCGTTTACCGACGGCCGAACGCCGCTGGTGGAGGAAATGAAGCTGAGCCGCCACACCGGCGCCGCGCCGCTGCCGGAACACCGGGCGCAGGCGCTGCTGTATGCAGCTATGGCAGCGCTGGAGGAGGACTGCCCCAGCGTGGAATTTTGCGTGACGTATCTGAACCTTGAGGGGGAGGTGCTGCGCCGGTTTTCCGAGACTCTCTCCCGGGAAGAACTGACCGCGCAGGCGGAGGAATGGCTGGACCTGTGGCTGGACTTTGCCCTCCGGGAACGGTCGCACCGCCGGCAGCGGGACGAATCCATCCGGGCGCTGGCCTTTCCTTTTCCGGCCTACCGGGCCGGGCAGCGGGAGCTGGCTGCCCAGGTCTATACGGCCATCAGCCGGAAAAAACGGCTGTTTGCCTGCCTGCCCACCGGCACGGGCAAGAGCGCGGCAGTGCTGTTTCCCGCTCTCAAGGCCATGGGGGAGGGCAGAACGGACAAACTCCTGTATCTGACCGCCCGGAACACCGCCCGGCAGAGTCCCATTCAGGCTTTGGAGCGGATGAAGGCGCAGGGCCTTCAGGCACGGGTCAGCGTACTGACGGCCCGGGAAAAGCTCTGCCCGGAGGATCAGCACTGTCATCCGGATTTCTGTCCACGGGCCAGAGGGCATTTCCTGCGCCAGGAGGATGCGGTACGCGATCTGCTGGCCGATACTGCCGCCGTGTGGACGGATGAGGTCATTCAGGAAGCGGCAGACCGGCATGAAATCTGCCCCTTTGAGCTGGCATTGTACCTGAGCGAACTGGCCGACGTAGTGCTGATGGACATGAACTATCTGTTCGATCCCTTTGCGCAGGCCAGGCGGCTGTTCGTCCGGCGGCGGGCTATGACGGCGCTGATCGACGAAGCGCATCACACACTGGAACGGGTACGGGAGTCGCTTTCCGGAACGCTGGACGGCCCGGCGCTGCGGGAGGCACGCACGGAGCTGGGAAAATATCTGGGGCGAAAGCATTCCAGCTACGAAGCGCTGGGACGGCTGATCCGGCACCTGCGGGAGCTGGACGGCGAAGTGGAAGAGCTGGACGGCCTGCCCGAAGGGATCGTAATGGACGTAGCGGAGGTGCAGAAGCAGATTTCCGCCCTGATCGCCGAGCCGCACGGCGTGCCGCTGAGTCTGCTGTTTTCCGTGCTGCGGATGCTGCTGCCCTTCCTGTATGCCGCAGAGCATCAGAATGAGGAATATGCCGTTCTTCTGGAAAAGCACGGTCGGGAACGGACGCTGATCCTCTATTGCCTTTTGCCGGGCGAGGCGATTGCCAAGGCGACCAGGCCCATGCGGGGGACGGTTTTCTTTTCGGCCACGCTGTCTCCGCTTGGAGCCATGAAGGAGCTGCTGGGCGGAGAAGAGGAGGACGCCTGTTTTTCGCTCCCGTCGCCCTTTCCACGGGAGCACCTGCAGGTCATCCGGCGCAGGATCTCCACCCGCTATGCCGACCGGGAACAGAGCGCCGCGCAGGTGGCGCAGGCGATCACGCAGGCGGCGGGGGTGCGGGCGGGCAAGTATATCGCTTTTTTTCCCAGCTATGCCTATCTGGAGCTGGTGCTGGAGCATCTTCAGTCGGAGACGCTGCCACCCCTCTGGATACAGAAGCGGGACATGACGGAGGAGCAGAAAGACGGCTTTTTCGCGGCATTCACGGAAGAAAACGGCCCACGATTGGGGCTTTGCGTACTGGGAGGGTTGTTTTCCGAGGGCATCGACCTGCCGGGAGAGCAACTCATCGGCGTGATCGTTGTGGGGGTGGGGCTGCCTACGCCCAGTGCCCGGCTGCGGGCGGTACAGCGCTGTTATCAGGCCCATTTTGGCGACGGCTTCGGTTACGCTTGCCGCATCCCAGCCATGCAGAAGGTTCTGCAGGCGGGAGGACGGGTCATTCGCTCCGAAAGCGACCGGGGATTCTTACTGCTGCTGGACAGCCGGTACTACGAAAGCGCCTATACCGCCCTTTTGCCGGAGGAATGGAAGCCCTTTGGCGAAGAGGTGACGCAGGCGGCGCAAGCGTTATGGGGGAAAACGTCATGAGGGGAAAATGGAAATGGATGCTGGTTTTGGCGGAGGTGACGGGCATTCTGCTGGGCGCGGCGTCCTGCACGGGAGCCGGGGAACCCTGCCGGGGGATCCTCTATCGGGTCACGGGCGGGAAAAATGAAATGATGATCCTTGGGTCCATTCACGTGGGCAACGAGCGGATGACCCATTTCGGAGGGACGCTTCAGCAGGCGCTCAGGGAAGCGGACTGCTTCGTATTCGAGTGCGACACCGCCAGTCAGGAGGCGCAGACCGTCATTACGGAAATGATGGCGGCGGAGCAGCCTCTTGACGGGCTGCTTACGGCGGAGACTTACGCGCTTTTAGAGCAGACGGCGCAGAAGTGCGGCATTGCCATGAACAGGCTGAACGCGCTTCGCCCATGGGCTGTGACCAGCGCGCTTTCTTCCCAGGCGGCCGCGGCGGAGCTTGGGACTCGCAATGCCCGTTCGGCTCTGCGGCAGGGCGTGGAGGAACGGGTACAGACCTATGTGGGAGAAAAGCAGGTTTATTATCTGGAAACGGCGCGGGAACAGCTGGAAGTGTTGGACGGTTTCAGTCCGGCCTTACAGGATGCGATGGTTCGCAGCATTTGTCAGCAGATTTTGAATCCGGAGGAAGCAGGCAGCACGTTGAGCCAATGGCCCGACTGGTGGGCTGAGGGAAAAACGGAGCCGTTCATTCAGGCCTACGAAGCGGAGAACGATTTTGACGAGCCGGCGCTGACGGAGGAATATCATCAGGGGCTGATCACCCTGCGGAACCGCCGCATGGCGGAAGGTCTGCGCGCGCTTCTGGAAGGCGGAGAAGGAGAAAAGGTTTTTGTGACGGTGGGTTTACTGCATCTGGTTCTGCCGGAGGACAGCGTTTTAGGAGAGCTGGAGGCGATGGGATATCAGGTGGAGCAGGTGATGGAGTGAGGGGCGCGCTGGCAGAGGTGCGGCGCTGTTCTTATGAAGCGGAATTCATCCTTTTTGATGGGCCGAAGGAGTTCAGGCAAACCATCAGCGGAGCGCGGCAGTGCAGGCCGTGCCGATTGTTTGCCCCAAGGAAAGCCCTTTGGTGTGTCCGCAGGTGCATGCCCCTGCCCCGGAGGGGAATGACGCGCCGACTACGGCGCGGGTTGGGACTTGCCGTCCTATGGGGCGTTCACACTTTTCTTTCGGTGGCGAAAGAAAAGTGTGCAAAAGAAAGCCAGCG
>CAKUCE010000288.1 GCA_934643535.1 uncultured Clostridia bacterium
TTGGAGTTCGAGGACAGAGAAACGGAAGCCGCCGCCGAAGGCACCGCCGCTCACACCCTGGCGGAACACAAGCTCCGTAAGGCGCTGAAGATGCGCTCCACCCGCCCGGTCAGCAAGTACGATTCCGATGAAATGGAGATGTACACGGACGGCTACCTGGAATTCGTTCTGGAAGCCATCGAGGAGGCTCGGCAGGATTGCCCGGATCCCGAGGTGCTCATTGAGCAGCGGCTGGACTTCTCCTACTATGTGCCGGACGGCTTCGGTACCGGCGATTGCCTTATCGTGGCGGACAAGCTCCTCCACATTATTGACCTGAAATACGGTCAGGGCGTGCTGGTGAGTGCCGAGGGAAATCCGCAAATGATGCTGTACGCCCTCGGCGCGCTCCGCATCTTTGATTGTCTCTACGACATCGAGATGGTCTCCATGACCATTTACCAGCCGCGCCGGGAAAATGTCAGCACCTGGGTCATTTCCGTTGCCGAGCTTCGGGAGTGGGCGGAAAAGACGCTCAAGCCCAAGGCAGAGCTTGCCTTCAAGGGTGAAGGCGAATACTGCCCCGGAAGCTGGTGCCAGTTCTGCAAGGCGGCGGTCAAGTGCCGTGCCAGAGCTGATGCAAAGCTCCAGCTTGCCAAATACGAGTTTGCCCAGCCGTCTCTGCTTTCCGATGCGGAGATCGGCGACATTCTCGGCAAGCTGGATGACCTCACCAAATGGGCGAATGAGCTCATGGCCTACGCCCAGGACGCAGCGGTCAACCACGGAAAGCAGTGGCCCGGCTACAAGCTGGTAGAGAGCCGCACCAACCGCAAATACACCGACGAGGATGCCGTTGTCGCTGCCGTCCGTGCGGCCGGATATACCGACATCTTCAAGAAATTGCTTATCCCCATCACTGAGATGGAGAAGCTCATGGGCAAAAAGACCTTTGCCGAGGTCCTCGGCGGTCTGGTTATCAAGCCCAAAGGAAAGCCGACGCTCGTTCCCGTATCCGACCGGCAATCACGACCACGGATAGGATATTTGCTAGTATGGATTTGGTTTGTAAGCTGTTTTCAAATGGAAACAGCTCCAGCTTGCATATGACACGGAACAGGCCTCCAGTCAGCGGGTGTAGCCACGCTGACGGGAAAGTGTCAGAGTTCGATCATGCCCAGCACTGGATTCCGGCGGCGCATATCACAGATGAATTTCAGCCCGGCTTGTGTGTACTGGTTCGGATGGCAGTTAGGATATCCGTCGGGGCTGACGGGCTGCTTCACTTCCATCCAAGTGCTGTCTCCAGAAAAGATATACGACCGACTCTTGTTGTACTTCCGACTAGCACAACTAACGTCGTATTCCTCGGCATAATTCATCAGCGATTGCCGCCGATATGACATGTCCTGTGTTATACTTTTGCTTATGAGGGATATGGTCTCCTTCCGTAAAGTGGGTTTGATACCTTAATTCTATCTTTCATATCTTTTTATTCGCTTGTCCAAGATGTATTGTAGGCCTACAAATCTCCCCGCCCCAAAATTCCGAATCTCCTCGCCCCAAAATCCCGAAAAGGTTGACAACGCCTTCCGTTCGTGGTATTATATCCCTTGCTCGCAAGAGCCCATATGCGCCCGTAGCTCAGCTGGATAGAGTGTCAGACTCCGACTCTGAAGGTCATGCGTTCGAATCGCACCGGGCGTACCAAGAACCCCCGCAAGCCGTAAAGGTTTGCGGGGGTTTTTATATTCTTTCTTCGCTCGGCATTTTCTGCCCCCGTTTCACCCTTTGCGGTTCGAAACGGGGGCAGATTTTGCAGATGGGATTCTTTATACGTTTTTGCCAGCCGGGAGGCTCCCCTTTTGCGGCTGCACGGCTCAGTCTTCCTTCATCCGCCACACGTCCATCCTGCTGTCGCAGTCGCCCTTCAGCGATACCTCCACGCCGATGTTCATCAGCGCTTCGCCGGTCATGCGGCGGCCGTCCTCGCAGACGTAGACCGCGTCCGGAAGCAGTCCCCGCATGCGGAAACGGGGCATGGGCAGATCCCAGCAGCGCATGCCGTGGGCGAAGGAGAACAGCGTGAAAGCCTTCCGGTCCCGGCGCACATACTGGAACAGAGCGTAGGGGTGCTGCGTGGCCGACGCGATGCGATACACGTAGGCGTCCTGCAGATCGCCCCGGAGACGCTTGAATTCGGCAATGCCCTTCTTTAGCTCGTCCAGTTCTTCCGGAGAAGCGGTCAGCAGGTTGATGCCGATGCTCATGGAGCCGGTCATGCCCCAGTGGATCCGGAACTGGAGCGGCGTGGGCCGGTTGTGGATGTGGTGGCGGGCCGGGGCGATGTTGCCCGCGCCGCCGGCGGTCTTGGGCACGAACAGCATGGAGAAGCCTTCATGCAGCACCATCACGTCCACCGGGTCGGCGTTGTCGCTGCGGTTGATGCGGTCGGCATAGGGCACCATGCCGAAGTCGGAGCGCCCGCCGCCGCTGGCGCAGTTTTCAAACAGCACGTCGGGATGCTTCTCGTTCAGGTGCTGCCAGATGGCCAGCAGATTCTTCGTGTAGCGGACGGACAGGCTCTGCTGCTCCTCGTAGGGCGCGTCCGGCCAGCCGTTTTCGGTGACGTAGCGGTTCATGTCCCATTTGAGGTAGTCCAGCTGACAGGTGTCGATCAGGTCGTCCAGCCAGGCAATGGCCCAGTCGCGGATCTCGTCCCGGGCCAGATTCAGCACCAGCTGATTCCGCTGCAAAATGCGGGGCCGGGAGGGGTCGTGAATCACCCAGTCGGGATGCGCCCGGTACAGGTCGCTGTCCGGGTTGACCATTTCCGGCTCCACCCACAGGCCGAACAGCATGCCCTTGTCATGGCAGGCCTTGGAAATGGCCTGCAGTCCATGAGGGAAGCGCTCCGGATCGGCCACCCAGTCGCCCAGACCGGCCTTGTCGTTGATTCGCTTGGGCATCCAGCCGTCGTCGATAACGAACAGCTCCACGCCCAGCGGCGCGCACTTTTCAATCAGGGCCAGACAGTTGTCCTCCCGCACGTCGAATTCATAGGGATACCACGAATTGTAGATGACGGGCCGTTCGGCGTGAGCCTTGTCGGTCTTTTTGCCCCGGGGCATCAGATGATCGAACTGCCAGTCGTAGAAGACCTCGCTCATGCGCTCGAAGCCGCGGTTGGAGAAGCCCGCGGTGAACAGCGGCGTTTCGAAGCTCTCGCCCGGCTTCAGGGGATATTTCGTGTCGAAGCCGTTCACGCCGCCGGTGACGGTGACCAGCTTGCCGAACTGGCGCTCCACGGTGATGTCAAAATTGCCGCTCCAATGCAGCACGCCGAAGAACACATGGCCGCTTTCCTCGGTGGCCGCGCCGTCCTGATCCAGCGCGAAGAAGGGAATCTGCTGGGCGGCGGCGCAGGTGATACGGTTGTTTTGCAGCACGGTACGGGCCTGCGTCAGCATGAGCTGATTTTTGGTGTACTCGCAGCCCCAGTTGCCGGTGAGATGGGTCAGTCGGTAATCCCAGCCCAAGGGCAGCTGCCACGCGGCGCTCTTCATCTGCTCCAGCTCCAGCGTGCCGTCCTCGCCGTTGCGGATCACCAGCCACTTGCTCAGAAGGGGCAGATCGGCCCAGCCCCGGTAATGAAGCTCCACGGTCACGGCATAGGCCGCGTCCTTGGCGACAACGGTCAGGCG
>CAKUCE010000289.1 GCA_934643535.1 uncultured Clostridia bacterium
AACAATCGGCGCGGCCCGCACTGCCGTGCGCTCTGCCGATTGTTTGCCTGAACTCCGGGTCGTTCACCTCCTTGGGCGGTTGTATTCATCGAACGCCCGCTTTTCCCCTTTCCCCCATAGCAAAAACCGGCATGTTCTCACCACATGCCGGTCTTTGTCGTATTTTCACCCTGCGGTCATCCGCAAAAAGCCTCAGGCCTCCTGCATAAAGACATGATAGGCTTTCACAGCCTCGTAAAGATCCGCCTTGCTGATGATCTCCAGCGGGGCGTGCATACTCAGAACGGGCACGCCACTGTCCACCACTTCCATGCCGTAGAGGGCGCAGATGTAGGCGATGGTTCCGCCGCCGCCCACGTCTACCTTGCCCAGCTCGGCAGTCTGCCAGGCCACGTGGTTGTCGTCCATGATCTTGCGCAGATGGCCCAGGAACTCCGCGTTGGCGTCGTTGGAGCCGGACTTGCCCCGGGAGCCGGTGTACTTGTTGTAGCACACGCCCCGGCCCAGATAGGCGGCATTCTTCTTTTCAAAGCAGCTGGCGTAGAGAGGATCGTAGCCCGCGCTCACGTCGCAGCTCAGCATCCGGCAGGCGGCCAGCGCCCGGCGCAGCATAAGGTCGCTGTACTGCTCGGAGGTCAGCGCCAGCAGCTCCGCCATGGCGTTTTCAAAATAATGGGCCCGCATGCCCGTAGCGCCCACGCTGCCGATCTCTTCCTTGTCCGCCAGCAGGCAGCAGCAGGTGTGCTTCGGCACGGCAGGCAGACGGAGGATGGCTTCCAGCGAGGCAAAGGAGCAAACGCGGTCGTCGTGGCCGTAGCCCAACAGCATGCTCCGATCCAGACCGAAGTCGCGGCACTTGTCGGCGGGCACCACTTCGATCTCGGCGGAGAGCATGTCCTCCTCTTCCAGATCGTACTTTTCCTTCAGGATGGACAGAAGCATGGCCTTGACGGGTTCCTTCTCCTCACCCGCCAGCGGCTGGCCGCAGAGCAGCACGTCCAGCGCCTCGCCGGTAACGGCCTCGCTGGCCTTCTTGCCCATCTGCTCGCCCGCAAGGTGGATCAGAATATCGCTGATGCCCACCACCGGGTCGTCCGCATCCTCGCCGATGACCACGTTCACCAGCGTGCCGTCCTTTTTGGCCACCACGCCGTGCAGGGCCATGGCCCGGGCCACCCACTGATACTTCTTGATGCCGCCGTAGTAGTGCGTATCGGCATAAGCCAGATCGGTGTCCTCGTAGAAGGGATTCTGCTTGAAGTCGATACGGGGCGAGTCGATGTGCGCGCCCACGATGTTGACGCCTTCGGTCAGGGGCGCTTCGCCCAGATGGAAGAGCATCACGGCCTTGCCCATGCAGTTCGCATAGACCTTGTCGCCGGGCTTGAGGGCCTTGCCCACCTTGATGGCGTCGTTCAGGTCGACATAACCGGCAGCTTTGGCGGCAGCGACGGTTTCCGTCACACATTCGCGCTCGGTCTTGCCGTTGTCCAGAAATGCCCGGTATTTTTGGCTGATCTCCTTCAACTCGTTCAGGGATGCTTCGTCATATTGTTTCCACGCATTGGGTCGTTCCATGGTCAATACCTCCAGTTTGTTGATATTAACAGGGATAGTGTAGCACGGTTTTGTCGGCGGGGCAAGGGAAAACGGCGGCACGGCGCCGGATCAGACGTTTTCCTCTATAAAGCGGACGTCCGATCTCCCTTCAAAGGGCCGGAGAACCAGCCGTTTAGAATGAAGGCTCATACGTTCATCCTCTTTCGGGCCGCTTACAGCGTAACGCCCTGCACGGTGTCGTCCATCAGGGCCATGACATAGGGCATGCCGCGATCCTGCTTGGATTGAAGGATGACCTCGTCGGCGGAAAGCCGGGTGGGCTGGCTGGTCTTCTGGTGGATGACCACGTTCTGGCCGGGTGCGGTGATCAGCGCCACCCCGGCGATGCGGGTTCCATTGGAGCCGCTCTTCTGGTAATAGAAGGTCTTTACGCCCTTGCCGCCCCGGGCCTGCGGCTCGTAGTCGGTGTAGGGCACCCGCTTGCCGAAGCCCCGCTCGGTAAAGAGCAGCAGCTGATCTGCGGCGGCGGGCTGGCCTACCCAGACGATGCGGTCGTGCAGGTCGAGGGTCATGCCCTTTACGCCGCCGGAGACCCGGCCCATGGCGGGCACCTGATCGGCATGGAAGCGGATGCACATGCCGGTTTCGGAGATCATCAGCACATCGGAGGAAACGTCCAGCGAAAGCACCGTGTGGAGGCTGTCGCCTTCCCGCAGGTTCAGCGCGCCGAATTTGGAACGCTTCACGGCGTATTCACTGGCGGCGGAGCGCTTCAGCTGTCCCCGCGCTGTAACGAAGAGCAGATCCGGCAGGGTGTTCAGTTCCTCCGCCGTGGCGCACATCAGATAGACGGGCTTTTCGTCGGTTTCCAGCCCGGCCAGCACGCCGCTGAGCAGGGAGCCGCGGTCTTTCGGCTTGTTCATTTCCGGCAGCGCGCCCACGTTCAGCTGGTAGCAGTTGCCCAGATTCGTAAAGAAGAACAGGGTGTGATCCGTGTCCGTTTCAAAGGAATAAACGGGCGGGTCGTCCGGCAGGCCGTCCTCGGGCTGGGCCGCCTTTTTGGCCTTGGGCCAGCTGCGGCGCAGATAGCCCTCCCGGGAGAAGGTGACCAGCGCTTCCTCCGCCGTCTTTTCTTCCTTCACTAAGGCCTCCACCACATTGTGGACTTCCTCAATGGTGGTGCGGCGCTCGTCGCCGAACTGATCGGCCACGGCCCGAAGCTCCTTCTTGATGACGTTCATGAGCTTCTTTTCATTGTTCAGGATCGCCTCCAGCTCGGCGATGGTCTTCAGCAGCTCGGCGTATTCCTTGCGCAGGGCCAGAATTTCCAGCCCGGTCAGGCGTTGGAGACGCATGTCCAGAATGGCCTGCGCCTGAATTTCCGTCAGGCCGAAGCGCTCCATCAGGCCTGCCTTGGCCGCCTTGGGGTTTTCGCTCTTGCGGATCAGCTGGATCACTTCGTCCAGATTGTCCACAGCGATCATCAGGCCCTCCAAAATGTGGGCCCGTGCTTTGGCCTTGTCCAGCTCGTACTGGGTGCGGGCGGTGATGACGTTCTTCCGGTGGCGGATGTAGTAGCGGATCATCCGGCGCAGGCTCAGCAGCCGGGGCTTGCCGTCCGCAATCGCCACCATGTTCACGCCGAAGGTAACCTGCATGTCGCTGTACTTGAACAGATAGGCCAGCACCTTGTCCACGTCCGCATCCTTGCGCAGCTCGATCACGGCCCGCATACCGGTGCGGTCGCTCTCGTCCCGGATGTCGTAGATGCAGCCCAGCGCCGCTTTCTTTTCCTCGCTCAGCCGGAGAATCTTTTCCAGCATGGCGGATTTGTTGACCTGATAGGGGATTTCGGTGATGACGATCAGCTTCCGTCCCGCGGCGCCGTCCTCGATGTGAGTCCTGGCCCGGAGCAGCAGCTTGCCCCGGCCCGTTTCATAGGCCGCCCGCAGCTCCGGGGTGTTGAGCAGGATGCCGCCGGTGGGAAAGTCGGGAGCGGGAATGATCTGCATCAGCTCGTCCACGGTGATGTCCGGGTTGTCGATCTGGGCGATGACCGCGTTGATGCTCTCCCGCAGGTTGTGGGGCGGAATATTGGTGGCCAGACC
>CAKUCE010000290.1 GCA_934643535.1 uncultured Clostridia bacterium
CTGCTGACCCTGCTTATTGGGATGATGACGGCGCTGGCCGCAGAAAACGAAAATGTCAATCACGCGCTTTATCAGCTATGGCCCGCTATGGCCCAACGCTTGAAACCGGTAAAGCTTTCCTGCGAGGATGAAGGCCTTCGTATGGAAGTGATTTCCGGCTCTGTTGAGGAAAACCGGGCGAACATTTTTCTCTCCATGCAGGATCTGACCGGCGACCGGCTGGGGCCGGACGCCGACCTGCTGGATTCGGCTGCTCTGCAGCTTCCGTTTGACGGCTCCGGTACGTGCAGGCTCGTCAGTTATGATCCTCAGACCAGAACGGCGACTTTTTTGTTGTCCATCACTTTCCATACGGCACAGTTGGACGGCGGAAAGGTCACGTTTCGGGTCCAGCGCTTTCTGGCAAACCGATCCGAAACGGCGGTGAATATGACTCGTTATCTGGCGGAAGAAGCCGTTGAAATTGAGGGAAAGCCCCTGCCGAACCTGAGGGGATGGGGCAGTACCGCTGAAAGTTCGGAGCAGCTCTCGCCGAAGAAGGAACAGGAGGCCATGCAGAGCCTTCAGGTGCTGAAGCCTCAATTGGATATTCCTCTGACGGACGGAGTAACGTTGACGGGAATCGGCTGGCTGGACGGTGTTTTTCGGGTGCAGGTTCGCTATACCGATATTCTGCATACGGATAATCATGGCGATCTTACGCTGCGGGGGTCGGACGGCAGTCTGTGTGAAGCGGGGATGAGCCTGATGGACGGCCAACTGCGCCTGCAGTCCGTCTGCTGGTATGACCGGCCGGATCGACCGGACGATAGCTGCGAGGAGTATTTTTTCTCTGAGCTTCCGAAGGAATGGGACGGCTATCAGCTGATGGGATATTTTACAACGGCTGAACCCGCTGTTGAAGGAAACTGGACGGTCACATTCCCGTTGGAGGAGCTTCAGACGAAACCGTAGCGGGGAAAGAAAAAAACCGTTTTTTAATGGGAATCAGGCGCTCTTTGTATGGCTTGCTCATACAGAGGGCGCTTTTTATGCCTGCAATCAAACCGATCCTTTCTTCTTTTTCCGCCCTTTTCTTTGGATATGTCTTCCAAATAAGGCAAAAATGCGTCTTTTTGTTTACAAGAATGCAATATGTGTTATAATAGGCTTGAGTTCGTCTGAACTTTTTTTCCGGCGCGACTCGCTTTTCGCTTTATGGGTTATCCTATTGCTGAAAGAAACTCACCGCTGTCATCAGGAGATGGAATATGAACGGAAATCGTATGAAATATTCTTCCACGCCCACCTACGGGATGCAGAAACGCTCTCCGCTGGGCAAAAAGCCCCTTTTCCAGCAGAAAAGCGTCATGGGTCCGGATTTCGCCAGGGCAACCCAGCAGTCCACCGCCGCGCCTGCCGCCAGCCTTTTTACCATGCCGGTGCAGCAGCCCAATCCGGCGGCGCAGACGGTCAATCCCGGGCAGGCGGGCGTTCCCTACGGATCCGTGCCGTACCAGCAGCCCTTTGCGGGCGGCTATCCCATGGGCGGCATGACCCCCGGAGCCATTCCTGCGGCGAATCCATGGATGCCGGTTTCCCCCCTTATGCCGCAGCAGAGCAGTAATCTTCCTCCGCTGGGAAATACGGTGAATCCTTTGCAAAACAGCGGTTTTGGCGCTCATGCGCAGGGGTTTGTGCCGCCGCAGGCCGCGCCGTCGCCCAGCGTGCAGCCCGCGTCCGCGCCGGGCGCAATGGGGTACATGCCGCAGACGCCTGTGCAGCCCATGAACCCCATGCCTAATGTGGGCTATATGCAGACGGGCGCGCCCTTTCTGACGCAGGGAACGATGCGCTATGCCCCGGTAAATCCCGCCATGATGCAGCAAAGCGCCGCGGCACAGGCCGGCTCCATGCCGGGAACGCCTCAGAACATCCCCATGCAGGGAGGCGTCCCGCTGCCCGGCAGCGCCCAGCAGGGCGGCTATGCGCCGAAGCAGCGCAAACCGCTGGATTTTAACCTGCTGTTCGGCATTTTCCTCTTTGGGCTGCTTCCGCTTCTGTTTGTGCCCTGCATTTTTGTTTCGACCGGCTTGAACTTCCTGCGCTATCTGTTCATCGGCCTGAGCGTGGCCGGGCTGGGCGTGGTCTGGTACCGGCAGATGTATTCTTCCACGGCCCGGGTGGCGCTGTCTGTGGTTTATGTGGCGCTGTGCATCATTGCTCTGTCCCTGTCCATGCAGGGCGGACGGGATCTGCGGCAGACCGCTTCCGGCAGCGTGGTGCCTGCCAGCGCCCAGAATACCAGCGCTCCGGATCAGAGCATGGCTCCCGCAGCGGCGGAGATCACCCCCACGCCCAGCCCAGAACCTACTCCGGCAGGAAAACCGGAAGTACAGCTTCGTCTGGAAGCCTTTATGAACAACTGGGCGGGCAATCAGACCGAAGCCATGGCCAGTCTGGTACAGCCCAGCTGGGCTTCTCAGCAGGAGAACGCTGCGGCGCAGCTGTTCCAGACCGTACTGAACAACCGCACGCCGCTGAGCTACAACATCGAGGAAGTAGGCGGCACGGACGACGACACCAGCCGCAGCATCATTATGACGGCCAGCATTGACAAGCACAACGGCAAGGATCCCAAGACCTACCGCTTCAACGTGCTGATGGTCAAGGAAGGCAATCAGTGGTACGTAGACCCCAACTCTCTGGCCAGCAACGACGAACAGCAGACCGAGGACGTGGTCGTCAACTCCAAGGACAATGTGACCGAGACGGAAGCGCCCCGCACCACGGTCAGCCCTGCGCCGCCCGCCAGCACGCTTTTGTATTACAACGCAAACGGCGGCCACTATTACCACATGGACGCCAACTGCAGCAGCATTGACGAGCAGTACCGCCCCTTGACGGATTCCTTCCCCTACAGCGAGCTTGGCTCGTACATCAACTCGCTCAATCCCTGTCTGGTGTGCGGCGCGCCTACCTCTACCCTGCCCACGGAAGCGCCCGCCGAATAACACAGAAGGACGTGCCATCAAGTATGGAAAAAACAAATGTCATGCGTCTTCTGGACGCTGCGAAGATTCCCTACGGTTCCTATGAATACGCCGCTCCCGACGGCGCGCTCAGCGGCGTGGAGGTAGCCCGGCAGCTTGGGCTGGAGGAAGAACGGGTTTTCAAAACGCTGGTAACGCAGGCTGCCTCGGGCAAATACTATGTATTCGTTATCCCTGTGGCGGAGGAGCTGAACCTGAAGAAAGCGGCTTCCGCTGTTCACGAGAAGAAGATCGAGATGATCAAGAGCAGGGAATTGCTGCCTCTGACCGGCTACATTCACGGCGGCTGTTCGCCCATTGGCATGAAGAAGCCTTTTCCCACGGTGGTGGACGAAACGGCCCAGCTATGGGATGCGATCATTTTCAGTGCCGGAAAGATCGGCTATCAGGTGGAGGTATCTCCGGAGAATTTAGGGAAGATGATCCCTTACACCTTTGCGGATGTGACGCAGGGATAAGGGGAACTTTTTCGAAAAGAAAGTAAAAAAGGCCGCTTCTGAAGGAATTTCAGGAGCGGTGTTTTTGTCGCTTTAGCGCAGAAGAAAACCACCAGCAGAGCTGGTGAGAGGGAAAAGCTTAAGATACAAGAAGCGCCTC
>CAKUCE010000291.1 GCA_934643535.1 uncultured Clostridia bacterium
GGTGGGATTAGTAGGGCTCGAACCTATGACCTCCACGATGTCAACGTGGCGCTCTAACCAACTGAGCTATAATCCCATTTTGACGACTGATGATGTAAAGCATCAGCAGCGAAAATAAGTATAACATGCGTCCGAAAAAAAAGCAATAGTGGAATCCAAATTTTTTCAGCGAGGTGGGACGAAAAACAAAACGGAAAAAACACACCCGCTGCTCTGAAAAAACGCTATCAGAGCAGCGGGACTGGAATGGAACCATTATCCCCGGGAAAACAGTGCGCCTGCAATACCGCCTCCCGCTACACCCATGGCGATGTCGCTGAGATAGGAGGTCAGGGGTAACTGCTGGCCGGAAAGGAGGGCGTAGAGCACCACCCCCAGGAGCATGTAAAGGAAACCCACCAGAGCGCCGGTCAACAGGCCACGCTCGCCGCCCGTGCCAACGGCCAGCCGAACGCCCACAAAAATGGCCGCCAGCTTGATCAGCTGGTTCACCACCCGAATGACGCCGTCGGAGGGCTTTAGCCATTGCATCATGAAAGCAAAGAGCAGGATGCAGGCCAGCGTCACCCCGACCGCAACCAATAATCCGCGGATCAGCCTTGTCAGAAGCGTTTGCTGCCGCCGTCCCGAGCGCCTGCGCGCGGGACGGGAGGCGGCCTGCGTTGTTGCAGCCATAGAAAAAACCTCCCTCGTTCGCTTTGTATTACCCTATGCGAATGGGGGAGGCAATTATGCCTGACAGGCGGGCACGAGACTTAGTTCAGCAGTTCGCCGTCGTTTTCCACGGTGACCTCTTCCACATTGCGGATGGCCCAGCGGGCAACGATCATCTTGGTATCTTCACGGCCCACAGACAGCTCGATGGTGTCGTCCTTGATGCTCTTGATGGTGCCGTAGATGCCGCCGATGGTGCAGATGCGGTCGCCGGGCTTCAGAGCGGCCAGCATGTCCTTCACTTTCTTGTCCTTCTTTTTCTGGGGACGGATCAGGAAGAAGTAGAACACCACGAACATCAGTACCAGAGGCAGCAGCATGCCGAGCATTTCAACGCCGGCACTGGCGGTGGTGGTTCCGTCCGCGGCGGTGGCAGCGGTGCTGGCGGCGGTTTCCAGAGCGTAAATCGAAATCATGTTGATTAACCCCTTTCCAAATTATAGGCAGATTATAGCAAATTCTTTTGCAAAGTACAAGCGTCGTTTGTGAACAGATTGAAAATAAGACGATTTCTTCGCTTATTTTTTGCTCTGCTCGGGCTGATATTGATACCAGGGCAGCATCAGGCTGTCGGCGGGCCATTGCTGCGCTTCCCAGATCCGGCCGTCGGTCAGCAGAACCAGCGGCTGGCGGGAGGTGAAGTACAAGGGGATGTTCCGTTTGAGAATGGCGGTCTTCTGCAGCTTCACATCATGACTGGTGGGGCCGTTGGATACAAAGCACAGTTCCGGCGAGACCGCGTCCAGCAGGTCGGGAGAGATCCCGCCCACGCCGTGATGGGGAAGCTTGAGAATGTCGCTTTTGAACTGCTCAGTGTTTTCTCTTGCCAGATCCCGCTGGGCGGTCAGACCGATGTCCGCCGTAAACAGGATGCTCCGTTCCCCATAGCGGATATGCACCACCATGGAGCGGTCGTTGGTGTTTTTAGTGCCCATGAAACGGTAGGTTTCAAGCTGCGCTCCGCCCAGCTCCAGCACCTCGCCTGCTTCGCAGATGCGGATGGGGATGTTCAGCTCCTGAATCTGGCGGATCAGCTGACGCTGGTATTTGTCCGAATCCAGCGGAAAGGTGGAAAGATACTCGTCCGCCGGGATCCTGGAAAGAAGCTCCGCAAAGCCGTTGATGTGATCCCGGTGAGGATGGGTATTGAAGGCAAAGTCCAGCCGGTCGATCCCCAGCGCGCCGCACAGGCGGAAGAGAAAGTCCGGCGTCGGTTCCCGGCCTACGCCCGCACAGTCCAGCACCATGGCGTGGCCTTCACAGGTGATGAAGTAGCAGTCCTGCGCGCCTACGGGGATGCAGAAGACCCGCAGCGTATCGTCCTTCTGCCAGAGATCCATTTCCCGACCCTGATCGAAGAAAAATACCGTCTGCAGGGGTTGAGGATCGACGGCTGTTTCCGCAGCCGCTGCCGTGAGCACGGAAAGGAGCAGCGCAGCCAGCAGAGCGGCGGCTGTCCGAAGATACGAGCGTTTTCTGGTCATGAGTTTCTTTCGTCCTTTCGGCGCACGGAATCGGGTTCGCGCGCGCTGACGTCCATTGTAACGGACGGGCGGAAGGCTTGTCAATGAATACGGCTGCTTTTTAAGGGAAAAACTTCGAAAAATCGGTTTTCTCGCCGGGTTTTCCATTGACAAAAAAGCCGCGTCCGTGGTATAGTAACCGGGTGAGCCGCTCAAGCGGGGCTTTGAAGTGCGTAAATCGCCGCCCGGCGCTTGGCGAGTATGGATCAGGAGGTGCTTGACCATGTATGCAGTGATCGTATCTGGTGGCAAGCAATACCGTGTGTCTCAGGGAGACGTTATCTACGTGGAAAAACTGGATCAGGAAGTGGACTCTACCGTTAGCTTCGACGTGCTGATGCTGGGCGGCGAGGACGGCGTGGAAGTCGGCACTCCCACTCTGGCCGGCGCGAAGGCCGAGGGCAAGGTCGTCGCTCAGGTGAAGGGCGAAAAGATCTTGATCTACAAGTACAAGAGCAAGAAGAATTACCATCGCCGTGCCGGTCATCGTCAGGCCTACACCAAGGTGGAAATCACTTCGATCGGCTGATGACCCGCGTCGTCGTATGCCGGGATGAGCGGGGAGTACGCTCGCTGACAGTCAGCGGGCACTCCGGATACGCCGAGAGCGGGCAGGACATTGTCTGCGCGGCGGTCAGTACGCTCGTCACCACCTGTGCCAACGCCATGGAAAGCGTCGCCGGTCTGGAACCGCTGGTTTCGCAGGACGAAGCCGCGGCGGAAATTTCGGTGGCTCTGCCTCCCGCGCTCTCCCCGGAGCAGGAGCACGACGCGCAGATCGTGTTCCGCACCGTCCTGCAGGGATTGCGCGACGTGGCGCAGGAGTACCCTAAGCATCTGAAAATCAATGATGGGAGGACATTATCATGTTGAAGCTGAATCTTCAGTTTTTCGCTCATAAAAAAGGTATGGGCTCCACCCGCAACGGCCGCGAAAGCGAAAGCAAGCGCCTTGGCCCGAAGCGTGCCGACGGTCAGTTCTCTCTGGCCGGCAACATTCTGGTCCGCCAGCGCGGCACCCACATCCATCCCGGCCTGAACGTGGGCATCGGCAGCGACGATACCCTGTACGCCAAGGTGGACGGTATCGTTCGTTTCGAGCGTCTGGGCCGCGACAAGAAGCAGGTCAGCGTTTATCCTGTGGCCCAGTAAGGGAAAACAGGCAAGTGAAAAGATCAGCGTGGAATGAAACACGCTGGTCTTTTTTTATTTCCTTTTGAGGAGCAAAAGGCAAACGTCAGGCGGTACCGCCTGACGTTTGCGCGGCTTGAAGAGGTTTTCCGCATATGTTATAATTGCAGCAGAGGAAGCGGAACGACAGAGCGAAATCTGGAGGGATATTATGCTGTATCACGGCTCAACGATTCCCGGACTGCACATTATCA
>CAKUCE010000292.1 GCA_934643535.1 uncultured Clostridia bacterium
ATGTAGGGTATTACATGGTCATAATGATGGCGGACATCACCACCATCGACCAGAGCTATTACGAGGCGGCGACCATCGACGGCGCGTCCGACTTCCAGCAGGCGATATACATCACCATTCCGCTCATCAAGAAGACCTCTCTGCTCACCTGCGTCACGCTTGCGAGCATTATGGGGCTGCGTCAGTTTGAGCAGGTGTATATGCTCACCAACGGTCAGCCCGCGAACACGACCTCGACGATGGTGCTGTATCTGTATAAAAAGATGCAGGACGCGAACTATGGCCTTTCCAGTGCCACGGCCGTCATTCTCATCGTCGTCGGCATACTGTTCATCATCTGCATCCGCAAGCTCTTTGAAGGGCGCAGCGAGACCATACCGGCAAAGCCAAGGAGGAAACAGTGATGGAAAACAAGGCCACCCTCTATATGACTCCGTGGCAGAGCGTGAAGCACGGGCTGCTGATATTCTTCCGCTGGTTCCTTATCATATTCTTTGCCGCGTACACGCTTTTCCCGCTACTGTGGCTGGTCATATCCTCGTTCAAGACCAACTATGAGCTTCTGACGGACCCGTTCTCTCTCCCCGCCGTGTGGCAGATCGGCAACTATATAAACGCGCTGACTGTCGCAGGGCTTGGGCGGATGCTGATAAACTCCGTTGTCGTCGGCCTCGGCGCAACGGCGCTGAACGTCATTATCGCCAGTATGAGCGCCTACTGCATTTCCCGCTTCCGCTTCAAGGGGCGCGAGAAGTTCTACGGGCTGTTCACGGCAGGTATACTCATCCCCCTGAACGCCCTCATGGTGCCGTACTTTGTCATCATAAACAAGCTCGGGCTTTATGACACCTACGGCGGCATGATACTTCTCTACACCGCCATCGGCATCCCCATGTCCACCTTCCTCATCCGCGGGCTGATGGACTCCATCCCGATGGAGCTTGAGGAGGCGGCTTATATCGACGGCTGCGGCTTCTTCGCCCGCTTCTGGCATATCATACTCCCCCTCTCCCGCACGGGCATCGTCACCGCCGCCACGTTCGAGTTTCTGACCTGCTGGAACGAGTTTGTGTTCGCAAACCTCATCGTCTCGTCCGAAAAGCTGCGCACGATCCAGGTCGGCATACGCTACTTCACCAATCAGTTCTCGACTGACTACGTCTCCATGTACGCGGCGATCGTCATTTCGATAATCCCCTCCATTCTCGGCTATGTTCTTTTCCAGGAGCAGATAATCAGCGGAATGACCAGCGGCGCGGTAAAGGGGTAAAGGGAAATAGCTATAAAACTCTTTAAGCATTGTGTTTGATATCTGCCATTGTATGCAAAAAGGTTGATTTTATAAACCGGGATTATTTTCATGAGAATCCGGATGAAGTGACCGACTGAGTGTAAACCGCCGCGGCTCGTATGAGCCGCGGCGGTTTGCGTAACCAATATAGTATTTTGCATAAAGCCCATCCCCCATAACGGCACTTTGCCGCCGCGAGGCGCGGGGATCGCCTCACTGGTCGATCGGCTTCATGGTGGGGAATTGACCTAACGGAGCGAATATCCAGCAAGCACAGTCGGACTAAAGAACATCAAAACACAAGGGGTGCAAAATCCTTCCCGGACTAATCATAAAATCGGAAGGACTAAGGAATCCGAAGCGATGGTATCAGGAATGGCATATATGGTGTAGGCGCTCCTGCGCCATAGTCTCACTCACTCAGTGTGCCTAATTGTAGCAGAAAAACCCTCGTTTTTCAAGGTTTTTCCGCTGATACACCACAGCTTTTGCGATTTTGGTACAACGGCGTATAGCAGTCAAAAAAAGAAAGCCCAGCGCAGATCAAACGATCCGCGCCGGGCCGATAAGCGCCGCTTAGGTTTCACCTGTACTTTCTATCTCCAGGCGCATCAGATTTAAAAATGCTGTCTGCGCCTGTCGGATGTCCTCGTCTACATTAGTCGGGATGAAAATATGCTTCATCTTAAAAACGCGCAATATCTGCTCCGCCATCGCTTTAGGGTCACTGCAGGGCTTCAGGAGAATATAATCGTAATGCTTTGCCTCACATACATGAAGCTTTGCCGTTTGTTCCTTTGTCAGCGTTTTTCTTTCCGATTCCATATCAACGGCAAGCCGGATATCGGGCAGAACAATCTCAATGCTCATTCCGGTGAGCTTGTCAGAGTCGAAATATACCCGCAAATCCATCCTTCTTGCATACAACAGAAACAACAGCTGTGGCAGCATTCTCTTATACTCAGCTCCGCTTGGGCGGCAGGCCATGCCGTCAACCGTTCTTTCACAGATTCTTGCCTGCCAGGAATAGCAGGAGGGAGGCAGCCACCAAACAGCCTCCTTGGATGATCTATGCATCTGCTTCGGTTCTTTTCCTCTGTTCTTCATATAGTCCCACTCTGCGGCAATTTTGGGGTCGGTGGTTTCTAAATCATTAAAGCCGGGAACAATGGTGCGTCCTGTGCAGTATGGACAGCTTGGATTCTTAATGCGGGTGCTGATCCACGCCTTAAACTCAATGCCGCAGTCACGGCATTTCCACCAGAACATTCCGGGCTTGTTGACTGGAATCATCTGCGGCGTCAGCGGGAGATTCTTTGTTTACCACTCCTCTGCTAGTTCAGGGTACTTTGACCCAAAATCGTTATACCCGGCCAGAACCTTCTTCGATGAACAGTAGGGACAGCCATGTCCTCTTGACCTGTCTGCGATACGAGCAAGCCATTCGTGGCCACACTTCCCCTGCCACCACGCCTTTTGATTTGAAAATGCCAGCACATCGTCCGCCTTTTGAGGGAGATTTTTTTCTGACCATTCCGCAGCCACATCCGGGAATTTTGTAGCCAAATCATTAAAGCCACGCAGCAGGCGTCTACCTGCGCAATACGGGCAGCCTGCGCCATATTGACGCAATCTGTTGCATACGGGTGCCACCCATTCATGCCCACACGCGCCCTTCCACCACACATTTATGGTGCTTCCATACAATGGCGAGAGAGCTCGCACAGTCTGACCCCGTGCTGTTCTTTCAGACCTATAAGCCGCCGATCCTTATTGATGAGGTGCAGAAAGCGCCGGAGCTGTTCGAGCAAATCAAAATTATTTGCGATGAGAGTGACGAAAAAGGTCTCATTTGGCTGTCCGGTTCGCAGCAGTACAATATGATGAAACGAGTACGCGAGACACTCGCCGGAAGAATCGGCATTTTGGAGCTGTACAGCTTGTCCGCAAGAGAAAAAGCAGGACTTGTATTCGACACGGATTTGGACTTTTCGCTTGCTACCTTACAGGCAAGGCAGTGTAAACTGCCCAAAAATGATGTGATTCAAGTTTTCAATCATATTTGGGAAGGCGGTATGCCCCAGGTGCAGGGCGTGGACGACGAACTCCGGCTGGAATATTTCAATTCCTATGTTGACACCTACTTGATGCGTGATGCTACCGAAGCCGGCGGCATCACCGATACCGTTCGTTTCCGCAAATTTCTTGTGGGCTGTGCTTCTCTTGTTTCGGAGCAGGTCAATTATTCCACATTGGCTGAATCTGCCGACATTGCACCGAGTACCGCAAAAGAGTGGCTGAAAAT
>CAKUCE010000293.1 GCA_934643535.1 uncultured Clostridia bacterium
GGGAAAAGAACGTCCCGTTCCGTTGTCCGGGCCTCCGGCCCGGGCTTATATGTTTTCGTATACGGAGGGCGAAAGGATGCCCACTTCAGGCAGGTTGCGGTACACCTCGTCGTAATCCAGACCATACCCCACCACGAAAGCGTCCGGGATCTCGAAGCAGGAGTAATCCACCGTCAGTTCGGAAACGCGGCGGGCAGGCTTATCCAGCAGGGTGGCGATCTTCATGCTACTGGCGCCCCGGCTGACCAGCAGGCGCTTCAGGTACTTCAGCGTCATGCCGGTATCCACGATGTCCTCCACCAGGATCACGTCTTTGCCCATGATGCTGCGATCCAGATCCTTGATCAGCCGTACCTCGCCGGAGGAAACGGTGCTGGCGCCGTAGCTGGACACCACCATAAAGTCGATGGTCAGGGGCAGGTCGATCTCCCGGATCAGGTCGGCGAAGAAAATGCTGGCTCCCTTGAGGATACACACCATGACGGGCGCTTTTCCGGCATAGTCCTCAGTGATGCGCTGACCGAGCTTTTTGACCGCTTCGGCAATCTGCTCTTTGGTAAAGAAAATCCGTTCCATGTCCTGATACATTTTCCGTTCGTTTTCCATTGCCGGTCACTCCTTATGGTCTGAGGTGGATTTGATGCAGTGGGCGGGGCGGCAGCTGAGCCGCCACAGGTCTTGTGTGGACGTCCGGCGCAGGCGCTCGGACGCCGCCAGACCGGGGATCCACAGGATGTGGTGATCTTCCGCCAGCAGCCACAGCGCCGGTCGTAGCGGCGCGTCCAGTCTGCGGTCGGTCAGAAAGCGGCGCAGCGGCTTCTGGCCGGGCGCGCCGAAGGGGCAGATCGTGTCGCCGGGCAGCGGGGTTCTGAAACGGCAGCGTTCCAGCTCATCCCATTTCAGCAGAACGGCGTTTGCGTCCTGCGGCAGCGGGAAGGGGCCGCTTTCCGGCGGGGCCAGCGTGATTTCCCAGAAGCCGCCCGGCAGCGAGAGAGTCAGCGGACCGCTGATCCCGTCGGCGGCATCTTTCAGCTCCAGCGGCTCCGGAGCGGAAAAAGGAAGCAGCGCTTCTCCGCCCTGCCGGAACAGATGGAGCAGCCTTTGCCCTCGCAGGACCCGCAGGCCGCCGGGAAGGTTCATCCCTTCGCCCGGACGCTTGCGCAGCAGTTCCTCCAGCGCCAGACTCGTTTCCCGGGAAAGCTCCCGCTCGTCTGGATGCAGTCCGGCCAATGCCGCGCCCTCCCGGTAAAACCGGCGCAGAGTCCGCAGACGCAGCGCCTCCGGTTCCTCCTGAACAGGGCCGGTCAGCAGGGCGAACACGCCGTTTCCCTGCCGGCGGCAGCGACAGTACAGTCCGTCCGCCAGCGCTTCCAGACACTCCTCATCCTGCCGCGCCGTCTCCGCCGCAGCCGCCAGATGGGAGGCCGCGCCGGGAAAAAGTTCGTCCAACCGGGGCATCAGCTCCAGCCGAAGCGCATTGCGGGGGGTACAGGGGGAATCATTGCTCTCGTCGTGCCGGAAGGGAACGTCCGCCTCCCGAAGCACGGCTTCCAGCTCCTGCTTGGATAATTCCAGCAGGGGACGCAGCAGCAGCCCCCGGCCGAAGGCCGTCCGGGGAGCGATACCGCTCAGACCCTTTCCGCCCGCGCCCCGCAGCAGGTGCATCAGCACCGTTTCAGCCTGATCGTCCCGGTGATGGGCCGTCAGCAGCGCGTCGGCGGACAGCTCGTCCATACATCGGGCGAACAGCTCCCGGCGTTTTTCGCGGGCCAGCGTTTCGATACCCGGAGTGTTCATATCTCCCTGCAATCCGGCCTCCCAAACCGTCAGAGGCACGTTCCAGCGGGCGCAGAGCGCCTCCGTCAGCCGTTGATCCAGCCGGGTGCTTTCGCCCCGCAGACCGTGCTGCACATGACAGGCCGCCAGCCGGAAGCCGCCGTCCTCCCGCAGAAGAGCCAGCCCGTACAACAGTGCCACGCTGTCGCCGCCACCGCTGACCGCCGCCAGCAGCAGGGCGTTTTTCCGCCACAGGCCCGCCGCCTCCAGTGAGCGCCTCAGCGCCGCGAGCAGGTTGGCTTTCATGCTTCCCGAAGCATGGCGGTCAGCTCTTCCGCCAGCCCTTCCGTATGCTCCACGGAGGCCAGCCATTGCCGGGCGTCCTGCTCCCGGCCCAGCAGCAGGGAGAGAAACAGCATCGTCTGGCCCGCGTGCAGGCAGACGGCTCCCGCAGCCTCCTGTCCGCCGAACAGGCACAGGGACGGCTCGCCGGGACGGGCGGTTTTCAGCGCTTCTTCCAGACTGTCGGCCAGATGAGGCCGCACCGGTTCCGCCGCCGGGGGCAGGGTATACAGCCGGGTGATCAGCCGGGCGGCGCAATGACGGAAGTGACGGCTGGCCGCCTCGCAGAGCCGCTTGGAATCGGTATCGATCCGCAGAAACAGCGTGGGCTGCTCGCCTTCGGTGACGGAACAACGGAGCCGGTAGCGGCCCTTTTCCGCCAGCTCGTAAGCCGTGCGGATCTGCCGTTTTTCACTCAACTGAGCGGCGTATCTGGGCGCGGCCAGCAGGATGCGGTCGCGGTCGCTGCGGGGCATGCGCCGCTCAAACAGCTCCAGCGCTTCCCGTCCGCCGCCCGTTAAAAACAAAACGCCCTGTACTGCATACTGGCCCTCCATGAGGGAACCGTCCCTCAAAAGCTCGTCCAGATACAGGCACATGGGCATGTATTCCATCAGTTCCAGCTTTGCCACAAAGGGCCAAAGCTCCTCGCGGGTGCACAGGCCCAGAGCATCGATGCACAAAAGCAGCCGCAGGCGGTTTTCCGCATCGGAGATATGGCGTTTGGCGAATCCCTCCGGCATTTGCTTTCCCCCTCTCTGGCCTTTTTCACGCAAGTCCGGCGAATAAAGAAGAAGGATGCGCCGCAGGCAGCTGCGGCGCACCCACCAAATGCCCTTTTGGGGCATCGTTTCAACGAGTGCAGCATGGCCTGCCCGAAGGCAGGCGGGCGGCATTAAGCCATGAAGGGCTTGATGTCGTTGAGCAGATCATCGCAGGAATCGGTGTAGATTTCCATGGTGATGGGCTTGCTCAGATCCAGGCTGAAGATGCCCAGAATGGACTTTGCATCCACCACATGACGGCCTGCGCGCAGGTCAACGTCATAAGGATAACGATTCACGATGTTGACGAAAGACTTCACGTTTTCAGCCAAGCTCAGCTTGATGGTCACGGATTTCATCTTGCATTGTCCCCCTTTCTATTTGGAACGATGACATTATACACCAGCGTCCCCGAAAAAGCAAGGGGACGGGGCAGTTTGGCAAACATTCGCCTGCGAAAAAAGCGCCGTCATCGTTCCGCGCGCAATCCTGTAGGTTTGTCAAACATATTGAACAGAGAACTCAATGGGCGAGAGCCAGTGGAAGGGCCTCATAGGTAAGTTGCTGGAACGGGAATGATGAACGGCAAGCTGCTTTGCAAAGTCATCCAGAGAGTAAAAGTCGTGGCAAGAATAGAAGCGCTTCTGATCCTCACGGTGGCTGCGCTCGACTTTGCCGTTGTGCCGCGGCGTATA
>CAKUCE010000294.1 GCA_934643535.1 uncultured Clostridia bacterium
GTTGGGATGCTTCGATGCAGCTTGGATATTTCTGCAACGCAAAATGCCAGCGTGGGTTCAAATCCACGCTGGCATTTTTATGCGAGCCATGAGGCCCGTCGCCGAATGGCGGCCTTTTCTATTCAACTGGCGAGGAGCCACACCAGACCGGCGAGCCGCGAGGCCCGTTGCCGAGCGGCGGTAACTCCGCAGCCAAGCCGCATGTCCCGCTACGCCCCTGCGCGCCAAAGGCGCGCAGTCCACGGGTCAAGGGGCTTAGCCCCTTGGGAGGTTGGTTTCTTCGAGGGCCATGAGGCAGGTCTGCTTGGAACGCTCGATGTGTTTGCGCATCAGGCGCTCGAAGCTTTCGAGGTCTTTCTGCTCCACGTAGTCCACCAGCTTGTAATGTTCGGCGTGGGCGGCGTGACGGCGATCCTC
Organism: uncultured Clostridia bacterium; assembly: GCA_934643535.1. Classification (GTDB taxonomy): domain Bacteria; phylum Bacillota; class Clostridia; order Christensenellales; family Aristaeellaceae; genus Limiplasma. The sequence goes on from CAKUCE010000294.1 coordinate 418, forward strand.
CTTGGAAATGGACATGGCGGAGAAGCGGCGGATGTATTCGTCCTGCCCCTCGATGACCCGGAGAATGCGCTTCATGCCGGAGATGGAGGTCAGCCGGGTATGGAAATTCCGGGCCCGGGGCGATAGCTCCGCGATCATGTTTTTTTCGTCGTAGGGATCCATCTCGCGCAGCATGGCGCGCAGCTCGGCGATGTCTTCCGGCGTGGCCTTTTCAATGATGGCGGGAAGCGTCAGCATTTCCAGCGCGTTGCGGATGGTATAGATTTCCATCACGTCTTCCATGGTAAAGGCGCGGACGATCACGCCCCGGCGCATGACGTATTCCACCAGCCCGTCCTGTTCCAGCTTGCGCAGCGCCTCCCGGAGCGGAGTGCGGCTGATGTGCATGCGTTCGGCGTAATCCGTCTCCACGATGCGCGACCCGGCGGGAATTTCCCCGGTAATAATCGCGTGCTTGAGGGTTTCGTAGGCGATTTCGCGAATCGGCTTGCTTTCGGCCATCCGTTCGAAGCTGGTCATGGCGGCTCCTCCTCCGTAAATTGCTTTTCTTTTGTATTTTGTATCCTATCATGAAGGCGGTTTTCCTGTCAAGCGCCCGTCGCTGGTTTTTGCTGACAGGACAACGGTTTGACACGCTTCGGGGGCAGATGCTATAATAAACGGACGGGCTTTGCCGCCGGGCGGCGAAGGTTTCCCGTTTCTACGATAAAGAATACCGACAGGATGAAGGAGCGCTTCTGATGGCGGAACAGATCTGCACCCGGTGCGTGATGGATGACTCCGATCCGGGAATTGAATTTGACGAAAACGGCGTGTGTTCGGTGTGCAAGCAGTACATGCATAACCGGGAACTGAGCGGCTATCATCCCGGCGAAAGCGAAAAAAAGCTGCAGGAAACCGTGGCCATGATGAAGGAAAACTCCAGAGACAGCGACTATGACTGCGTGCTGGGCATTTCCGGCGGCGTGGACAGCGCGTATATGGCCTATCTTGCCCATCAGCTGGGACTGCGGGTGCTGGCCGTCCATGTGGATTCCGGCTGGAACAGCGAGGTAGCCGTGCGCAATATCGAAAAAATGTGCGAAAAGCTGAACATCCAGCTGCATACCTATGTGATGGACTGGCCTACCATGAAGGAGCTGACCCGGGCGTTCATGTTGTCCGGGCTGGCCAATCTGGACGTGCCGCAGGATCATCTGTTTGCATCCGTGGTGCCCATGATGGCGAAGAAATATCACGTGAAGTATATCCTCAATGGTGCCAATGTGGCCACCGAGGGTTCCATGGCGCCCTTCTCCCAGCAGCATACCTACCGCGATTCATGGCATATCAAAAGCGTGTACCGTAAGTGCGGCCGGGGCAAGAGCCTGAAAAAATACCCGCTGATGTCCTTCCGGCAGGCGTGGTTCGGCCTGCCGGGGGTGCAGCAGATCAACCTGCTCAACTATGTGCCCTATTCCAAAAAGGAGGCCATGGCTACGCTGGAGCGGGAGTTCGGTTGGGAATATTACGGCGGAAAACACTTCGAAAGCCGTTTTACCAAGTATTTCCAGTCCGTGTACCTGCCCCGGAAATTCGGATACGACAAGCGCCGTTCCCACCTGAGCTGTCTGGTACTCAACGGCGAAATGACCCGGGAGGAAGCGCTGGCCGAGCTGGCAAAACCGCCCTATCCCGTGGAGCAGCAGAAGGAAGACGAGGAATACATCCTCAAAAAGCTGGAGATCGACCCGGCAGAATGGCAGAAAATTTTGAACACCCCGCCCACGCCGGACAACACGTACTTCTCCCAGATGGGCCTGTTCCGACTGGCTCAGAAAATTCTGGGCAAGGGCAGTCTGGAAAAGATCCGCAAGAAGCAGCAGAGCGGAAAGTAACGGTTTCCCAATAAAAGCGCGCGCCCCTTTTCCGGTTTGTGTGCCGGAAAGGGGGCGCGTTTGTTATTCCTTTGAAGCCGCCAGCGCGGCCAACGCCTCGTGTACCAGCCGGGACAGGCATTCCGGGTCGGCCCGGCCCCGCGTCAGGGCCATGGCCTTGCCCATGAGGGCTTTTTCCACGGTGAGCTTGCCCCGCAGGTAGCCCTCCACCATGGAGGGATTGTCCCGAAGGGCCTGTTCCGCCGCCTGACGGAGGATGGCTTCATCCGTGAGCAGGAACAGGCCGTGCTCCTGCGCGTAGGCTTCCGGCTCCACGTCTTCGTCAAACAGCGCGGCGAGGATCTTCTTGCCGGTGGAGCTGTTCACCCGGCCTTCGCTCAGCAGATCGCTGAGCGCCGCCAGCCGCCGGGGCGGAATGGGCAGACTGGTCTCGTCCCGCTCGGTCCCGGGGGTTTCCCGCAGGGTCAACTGGGCAAAGACCTCGCCCAGCAGCAGATTGGCCAATGCCGCGGGATTCCGCGCGTCAGCCGCCGCCCGCGTAAAATAATCCGCCAGCCACTTTTCTTCCGTCAGAAGCTCTGCTGCCTTGCGGGGCAGGCCGTACTTCTGCTGGAAGAGGGCCTGCTTTTCATCCGGCAGCATGGGCAAAGACGCTCGGAGACGCTCCAGCTCTTCCGGCAGGAAGACCACCGGCGGCAGATCGGGTTCTGGAAAGTAACGATAATCGCCGGTGGTTTCCTTCCGGCGCATGACGATGGTCTTCCCGGTGCGCTGGTCAAAGCGCAGCGTCTCCTGCAGCACCGTGCCGCCTGCGTCCAGAATTTCCGCCTGCCGGGCGTATTCGGCCCGGATGGCCCGTTCCACGCTCTGAAAGGAGTTCAGATTCTTCATTTCCGTGCGGGTACCCATGGGCTGCCCCGGACGGCGGAGGCTCAGGTTCACGTCGCAGCGGAGACTGCCCTCGTTCATGCGGCAATCGCTGACCCCGGCGGCGCTCAGAATGGCCCGCAGCTTTTTCAGATAGGCGCTGGCTTCCTCCGGCGCGCGAAAGTCCGGCTCGGTCACGATCTCGATCAGGGGCACGCCGCAGCGGTTCAGGTCGATGGCCGTTACGCCGGGCCGGTCGTGCAGCAGCTTGCCCGCGTCTTCCTCCACGTGGATGCGGGTAATGCCGATGCGCTTCGTTCCTCCCGCGGCGGGTATTTCCACAAACCCCGCTTCGCAGAGAGGGTGGAAAAACTGAGTGATCTGATAGGCTT
>CAKUCE010000295.1 GCA_934643535.1 uncultured Clostridia bacterium
CCAGAAGCTGCCTTCCCAGCCCTGCGCCCCGCTCTGCCGGGGAAAGAAACAGCATTTCCAGACGAGGGCCTTCGATCCCCATAAAGGCAACGGGCTGTCCCGGCGCTCTTTCGGCCACCAGCAGGCGAGAAACGCCGGTCAATGCCTGGGGAACATAGGCTTTGATTTCCTGAATCTCCGCTTCCGACAGAAACAGATGGCTCGCCCGCACGGAATCTTCCCAAATGGCCGTGAACTGATGGATCAGCTGCGGTTCCCGCTGCGAAACTTCGTAAAGTTTCAAGGCATTGTCCCCCTGAAATGGAATGCCGCTTATTTTACCACGGCCATGTTTCCGTTGCCAAGGCGTTTTACCATTGATAGCAGTCCATCAGCTTCACGCCGTCCAGCGCGGAATACCAGACCCAACCTTCTTTCGGAACGCCGTCCACAAAAGTATAGCGGACGTACCATGCCGGGGCCAGCACCATGCCGTCTTTCTTCTGCGGGGCGCGCTGCAGGGTGTAGACCAGCTTCATTTGAACCGGCGTGGGATCGTTGAAACCATACCGGATCCGGTCAGGGTTGTCCTTTTCAAACCGGGTAAGAATCGTTTCGGGGGAAACCAGCGCGTCGGGCGTATCGTAAATTTCTCCAATCATGGCGGGATTCGTCAGCCGGAACGAGTGCATTCCCTCCCGGGTAAAGTAGGCCGAGGCCGAAAAAGGCGCAATGTCCATGGAATGGATGTCCAGACCGTTCAGCTGAAACTCGTAATAAACATAGAAGCCCTGATCGTTTTCCGTGGCAAGGGCAAAATCCCATTCGGCGGTTCGGAAGGACAAAACCTCGTTGTAGTTCCGCCCAAGTGACTGAATGCGCTCCAGTGTCATGTCCAGTCCGTAGACGAAATGATAGCCGTCCTTTAGCCCCAGCTTTTCCAGCAGGGCTTCCATCTGTGCCTTCGCTTCGGTCAGCGTGACGCCGGGAAGCGCGGCCGTGGTCAGACGGGGCTGCTCGTCCAGTTCAGGCCAGCATTGACGGGCCCCGGCAGCCAGATCGGCGATGGCGCTTTTCAGGGAAGAACGGGGAAGCTCCTCCCGAATTTCAGAACCGTCTTCCGCAGAGTGGAGAAGGCTCACATAAGTGCCGTCGTACTCCTTATAACGGAGCGTTTCCGGGGAGGTGGTCAGCACGGCGCCGTCAGGGTAGGTGTAAGAGCCGGAACGCAGCGGCTTTTTGCGAAAAAGAACAGGCGCAAATTCCGGTTCGCCGCTCTGATTGAACAGAGACACGTCCAGTTCATCGAACAGGGGGACGGCGCTTTCGTCCCGCAGCGTGGCCCGGTACACCGGCAAGGTGCCGGTATAGCTGTCCGGCAGAACGATCTCACATTCCTTCGAGCCTTCCGCCAGCCCGGCAGAACCAAACAGCAGCAGAACAGTCAGCAGACAAAGCCATTTTTTCACGGTTCATTCTCCTTTCGTTTCTTCAGCAGGCCGGGGCGTGACCGTAACGAGCCATTCTTCGCCCTCATAGGTTTCATCCCGCCGGTCGTATTCCCAGTGGGAGACCCACAGGTGCAGCGTGTAGCTTTCTCCGGCGGTAACGGCCGTGCCCGCGTCGATTTCCAGCGTGTAAAGGACGCTGCCGTCCTCCTGCGGGTGGCTGGACACGCCGTAGCAGGCGGGGGAAAGCGCCGGGCCGCCGTCCACGGCGATCTGATCCACGGCGATTTCGGCATAGATCAGCTTTGCGCCGGTCTCGGCGGCCTTTTCGCCGTAGGTGGGCGCATCCGAGCCTGGGTGAATGGCGTTGTAGCGGTCGGTGCCCACGGGCGTGTCGGGATCGTCCTCTTCCTGGGGCAACAGCACAATTTTGGAGCCGTCTGCCGGGCGGATGGTCGCTACGGCATACAGGCCGCTGTCGATATAGGTGACTTCGTGCAGTGTATAGCGCACGCCGCCCAGCTCGATACTGCTTTCCGGCTGGGCGCTCCTGCCTGCCTGCAGTCTTTCCTGCGCCGCAGGGCCGTAGGCCGCGCCGAATACCTCGGCCACCCGGGGCGAAAACACCGCGTAGGCTGCGGCGGTCAGCAGCACCAATATCAGCGCGCATACCAGCGCCAGCCGCAGGGAGCGCCGCACCGGCGCGCGGCGGGGGAAAGAAACGGGATGGGAAGACTGATTCAGGGCTTGTTCCACGCTCTGCCGGAAGCTCTCCGGCGTGGAGCCGTACAGTTTTTTCAGGTTTTCAGCGTTCATCCGTCTACCTCCTTTAACGCAAGGCTGCTGCGAAGGGCCTGCCGTCCCCGGTGAAGCCGGGATTTCAGCGTGCCTTGAGGAAGGCGCAGAATGCGCGCCGCCTCCGCTACGGAATAGCCCTCCACGTAATACAAAACCATCGGCAGACGATATTTCTCCTCAAGGGACGTGAACAGTTCATACAGATCGGGCAGAGCGTCGGGGGCCGTTTCCCGCTCGGGCAGATCGTTCATGGGCGTTTCCCGTTTGCGGTTGCGCAGGATCAGGTAGCACTCGTTGATGAGGATCCGCGTCAGCCATGCTTCCAGCGCGTTGGGATCGCGCAGCTTTTCCTGTTTCCGCAGGGCTTTTTCAATGGCGCTCTGAACGGCGTCCTGCCGGTCGCAAAGTTGTGGAAGGATGGTGGTGGACACGCGATAGAGCGTATCCTCCATGGCCACAACGCGCCGGACAAATTCCACCTGTGTCATATCGTACCTCCCGGATGGACTTGGATGAAAAGCGCTTTTCACTCCTACAGATGCAGGAGCATGGCAAAAGGTTGCAAAAAAATGGCTCTTTGAGAGAATTTCGCGGAAATATTGACTTTCCCTGCCCGGCGTGTTACGATTCCTTCCGGAAACCATATGATGGCTTCTTCGGGGCGGGGTGAGATTCCCCACCGGCGGTACAGCCCGCGAAGGAGAAGGAACGCCGTTCCGTTCTCCCCGATTCGGTGAAATTCCGAAGCCGACGGTAAGGCGCAGCGCGCCAAGTCCGGATGATAGAAGAACAGCCGCCTGCCTGCAAGCGTGTTGTCCCTGATGAAGAGCCATCAGGGAATTTTTACGCTCAGGAGGTTTTTTGTTATGCAATCCAAACGTCTCACGACTCGTCAGCTGACCACCATCGCCATTCTGGCCGCCATTTCAGCGGTGCTGTTTATGGTGGAGATCCCCATTGTGCTGTTCTACAAGCTGGACTTCAGCAATCTGCCGGTGCTGCTGGGAGCCTTCGCCATGGGGCCGGGGCCTGCCACCCTCATTCTGCTGATCAAGAGCCTGCTGGGACTTCTGCACACGTCCTCCCAGGGGGTCGGCGAGCTGGCGGACTTTCTGATGGGCTTTGCCATGATCCTGCCTGCCGGGCTGATCTACCAGCGCCATAAGACCCGCAAGGGAGCGCTGATCGGGCTGATCGTGGGCACGGTGGCCGCCACTATCGCAGGCGTATTGAGCAATCTCTGGCTGATGATCCCGTTTTACGGGGCGGTATACGGGATGCCGGTGGAACAGATCGTT
>CAKUCE010000296.1 GCA_934643535.1 uncultured Clostridia bacterium
TTTGCAACGCGGCGGTTTTTGTGCTGCTGGTGCTGGGGCTGTACCGGCTGGCGGGCGGTGCGCGGCGCCATGATGTGCGGCTGCTGCTATTAGTCGGCTGTCCCGTCTTCCTGCTTCTGCCGGACTTCGGCAGCCCGGTTCTATGGATGTCCGGGGCGCTGAATTATCTCTGGTTTGGAACGCTGGCCGTCTGGATGCTGATCCCCTTTCGGAATGCGCTGGTCGATCAGGCTGCGGCCCCGCGTATCAGCAAGGTCATCCTGCTGTCGTTGGGTGCCCTGCTGGTGGGCAACACCAGTGAAAACTTTTCCATGGCTTTCGCGTTCCTGCTGGGGCTGTGCTTTTTGGCGGAACGTTTCGTTCACAAGCGCTGGACGTTTTGGATGCTGCCCGTTCTCTTCTGTGTCGTGGCGGGCTGGGTCTTCCTCATGGCCGCTCCGGGAGAGCGGGAGCGCGTGGCGGGCGGTGTGGCCGGCTTCGGCGTTTATCTGGAACGTCTGGTGGAAGTGCTGCAAAACTGGAAACGCTATCTGCTTGCGCCCACTGTGGCCTTTGCCGTGCTGCTCGGAATCAGCCCGACGCAGCCGGAGACCCGCGACCGGCGGATCTTCGCCTGCCTGACCGCCCTGTCGGCGTTCCTTTGCAACGGGGCCATGACGCTGGCGAACTACTATCCCCTGCGGATCGTATTCTGGCCGGTCATTCTGATGATCGCCGCCTGCGCCTTACTACTGCCGACGCTGGAAGGGTCAAAGACAGCTTGGGCGCTGAACGGCGCCTCGCTGCTGCTCTGCTTCCTGTTGGCCGTGGATATGCTGCAGGCCCTTCCCAACGATTACAACCGTTACCGCCTTTACCAGGCGCGAACGGCGGAGATCGTTGCCCTTCGGGAGGAAGGCGAGACTGACATTCACACCTTCGGCGTGTTGAGCCGCTCCAAATACGATATGTTCGGCACCATCGAGCTGGGCAGCGACTCGGACAGTTGGCTGAATCAGGCGACCGCTCGCTATTTCGGCGTGGAAAAGATTGCGGCGGATCGTTTTGAATAAATCATCACGACATAAGGAGGGTTTCACATGAAGCAACTTTTTGAAGGCAGCATTACCAAAGTGCATGGCATCCGCGTGGGACAGGCCCAGAACAACGCGGCCAAAACAGGCGTAACGGTCGTGCTTTGCAGTCACGACGGCGCGGTCATGGGCGCGGATGTGCGGGGCGCGGCTCCGGGCACCCGGGAAACCGACCTTTGCAGACCGGAGAACACGGTGGAGCGCGTGAACGCCGTGGTGCTTTCCGGCGGCAGCGCCTACGGGCTGGACAGCGCCTCCGGGGTCATGCGTTTTCTGGAGGAGCACGGAGCCGGGGTGGACATGGGGGTCTGCAAAGTGCCCATCGTGCCTGCGGCGGTATTGTTTGATCTGAAGGTAGGCGACGCTCACGTTCGCCCGGATGCGGCCATGGGCTACGAGGCCTGTGAAAAGGCCAGCAAGGAAGTCCGTCAGGGCGCGTTCGGTGCTGGCACGGGCGCGACGGTGGGCAAGCTGATCCCCGGTACGGTTCCCGCCCCCAGCGGCATCGGCACGGCCAGCATCACGCTGGGCTGCGGCGTGACCGTGGGAGCCATCGTTGCGGTCAATGCCTGCGGCGACGTTTACGAAGCCAATACCGGTAAGGTACTGGCCTGCGGCCATCTGTCCGACGGCAAGCCGGTGCTGTGCGAAAACCTGCTCTACGGCAGCGCGCCCATCCCGGAAATGCTGAAGATCGGCACTCCCTCCGGTCAGAACACCACCATCGGCGTAGTCGCTACGGATGCGGTGCTGACCAAGGCACAGGCCCTGCGCACGGCCACCTGCGCCCACGACGGCTATGCCCGCACCATCCGCCCGGTGCATACCCAGATGGACGGCGACACCGTCTTTGCGCTGGGCACCGGCCGCATTGACGCGGACGTGAACCCGGTGCAGCTCTGCGCCGCCGCGGCGGAAGTGACGGCCCGCGCGGTGCAGAACGCGATTTGGGCGGTACAGAACGCATGATCGGGCTGGGAATCGACCTGTGTCAGGTGGCGCGCATCGAAAAGGCAATCACAGCTCACGCCAATTTTCTTTCCCGGTATTACACGGAGGAAGAGCAGGCTTACATTGTGCAGCGGGGCAAGGCCGGCGCGCAGAGCGCCGCCGCCATGTTCGCCGCCAAGGAAGCCCTGCTGAAAGCCATGGGCGTAGGATTAAGCGGAGGCATTGCCTTGCGGGAGATCGGCGTATGTCACGATGAAAACGGTGCTCCCCACTACAAGCTGACCGGCGCTGCGGCAGAAAAGCTGCGCGCCATGGGCGGCGGGACGATCTATCTGAGCCTGACCCACGAAGGCGGGACCGCAGCCGCAGTGGCGGTCATCGATCGCGTCTGAGATCACCAGCAGGGCTGCAGCCTCCACTGCTGCGGCCCTGTTGATTTTCTCATTCATTTTTCGGAGGAAACGCATGCTTTGGAACGCCATCGTACAAAAAGAGCCCATTCATAAAGGCTGGTCCTGCGACAAAAAATTCTGCGCGCAAACCGCCGACGGAACGAAATACCTGCTCCGGCTCACGCCCCATGAAAAAAGCGGAACGCGGCGGCAGCTGTTTGACCTGCTGGGCCGCGTGGCGGAAACCGGCCTTCCCATGTGCCGTCCCGTAGAGTTCGGCTCGTGGGAAGGCGGCACCTACACCTTTTATACGTGGATCGACGGCACAGACGCAAACGAGGTCATCCCCGGACTTTCTCCGGCAGATCAATATGCCCTGGGGATCGAGGCAGGCCGCATCCTGCAAAAGATCCACAGCATTCCCGCGCCCGTCGGTCTGGAGGACTGGGCCAGTCGCTTCGGGCGCAAAGCCGATGTGAAAATCCAGAAATACCGCGGCTGCGGGCTGCGTTTTTCGGGCGATGACACGGTGATCCGCTATCTGACCGAGCACCGGGAGGTTTTGGAGGGCCGCCCTCAAACCTTTCAGCATGGAGATTATCACATCGGAAACATGATGCTTTGCGGCGGCCAGCTGGTCGTTATTGATTTTGACCGTTTCGATTTTGGCGACCCATGGGAGGAGTTCAACCGCATCGTGTGGTGTGCGCAGGCAGCTCCCCCCTTTGCCTCCGGCATGGTGGACGGATATTTTGACGGGGATCCGCCCCCGGCGTTCTGGCAGTGTCTGGCTTTTTACATCGGGAGCAACACGCTGTCCTCGGTTTACTGGGCCCTAGATTACGGCGAAGAAGAGATTCAGGTTATGCTGCGTCAGGCCAGGGACGTTATGGACTGGTACGACGGTTTTCAGCGAGTGGTTCCCGGTTGGTATTCCTCTCTTTGAATATTCAAACAGCCCCGCGTTCTTTCGAACGCGGGGCTGTTTTGGACGATGCTGTTGTCAGCTTCGTCAATTACTCGATCACCTTGGCAACAACGCCGGAGCCGACGGTACGGCCGCCTTCACGGATAGCGAAGCGGAGGCCCTG
>CAKUCE010000297.1 GCA_934643535.1 uncultured Clostridia bacterium
GCTGGCGGCAGCTGACGGAAAGGATGGTACTCAGCATATGAAGACTTCCTGTGAGTGCTGCGCCAAAAGTGCCGGCTGTCCCCTGCGGTACGATGAAGAACGGCATACTCAGTGCCCCATCCTGAACGCCGACAATGAGCCGCTGCGTTACCGCAATTCTGAAGGTTACTCCGATCCCACGGCCTTTTTCGCCCTTCGCAACGTCATGAAGCCTGCCAGACTGAAACACAAGGTGAAGGCCGAGAAGAAGCACCATCCCCGGACGCAGGTTATCCATTACGACTGACAAGGAGCGTTATCATGAACGAAAAAAACATCCGGCTGGTCACGGCGGAATCTGTCCGCGCCGGTCATCCCGACAAATTCTGCGATCAGGTGGCGGACGCCATTCTGGACGCGCATCTCAGGCAGGATCCTAATGCCCGCGTCGCCGTGGAAGTCTTCGCTACGGCGGGCAAAATTATCGTTGGCGGCGAGATTACTTCCAAGGCAAAGGTTTCCTACGACAAGATCGTGGCGGGTGTAATCAACCGCATCGGCTATACCATGAGCGATCTCGGCGGAGATCCGCACGGGCTTCTGGAACTGGAAGTCTGCCTCCACGAACAGTCCTCGGATATCTCCGCCGCTGTAGGAAAATCCGGACTGGACGCAGATGAAGCACTTGGCGCAGGCGATCAGGGCATTATGGTGGGCTACGCCACCAGCGAAACGGAAGAATACCTGCCCCTGCCCGTGATGCTGGCGCATCGCATCTGTAAACGGCTGGACGAGCTGAAGCGGGAGAAGCCGTGGCTGGGTGCGGATGGTAAGGCTCAGGTCACTGTCGCCTATGAGAACGACGTGCCCGTTGCTGTGACTGCCGTGGTCGTTTCTCTGCAGCACGATGCGGAGATCGACCATAAAAGTATCCGCCGCTTTATCGGCAAAGAAGTGCTGGGCAAGGAGCTGCCCAGGGAACTGCTGAAGGAAAATACCTGCATCCTCATCAATCCTTCTGGAAAATTCACGTTAGGCGGTCCTGCTGCGGACACCGGCCTGACCGGGCGAAAGCTGGCGGTAGATCAGTACGGGCCGGTCGCACACATTGGCGGTGGAGCGCTTTCGGGCAAAGACCCGACGAAGGCAGACCGTTCCGGCGCGTATGCCGCCCGCTGGGTTGCCAAGAACATCGTGGCGGCGGGCATGGCGAAGCGCTGCGAGGTGCAGATTGCCTATGCCATCGGAAAGAGCGAACCCGTTAGCGTGACGGTGGATACTTTTGGCACCGGCGTGATCTCCGACAGCCGCATCGAGGCAGCGGTAAAAGCAGTCTTTGATCTCACGCCTGCAGGTATTATCCGCGACCTGAAGCTGAACCGGCCCATCTATTCCAAGTTGGCCTGTTATGGGCATTTCGGTCGCACGGAGCTTGAGCTTCCATGGGAAGAAACGAATCGCAAGTACGAACTGCTGTCCGCGGCGCTGAAGCAGAGCGTCCGGCAGTAAAACGAATTCCTTTGACCTTTGGAAAGGAGAATTTCCATGACCATTCATATTCAAATGCTTCAGGACATCGCCGCCCATGCCCGCGCCATGGCGGACAGCATGCAGGCCATCGTGGACGACTGCGCCGAGCAGCTTGCCAGACGCAAAGCTACCGGCGAAAGCGAAGAATCCATCATGAACGAGCCCTTCAACAAGGCTGCCCAGAACGGCTTTACGCCCTATGAAGGCCCTACGCCCTTCGACGAGAAGCCGAAGGACACGGCAAGTCCCATTTCGGAACCGAAGCTGACCATCGTGGAACTGCGCGCCTTTGTCGCGGCACGTTCCACCCCGGAAAACCGCCCGAAGATCAAGGTGATCCTGACGAAGTACGGCGTGAAAAAGCTCACAGAGCTGCAGGAAAGCCAGTATGAAGCCGTTAAAAACGAGGTGGCTGCGCTGTGAGTGAAATTCAGCACACCAATCGCGCCCATGCCCGGCTCAACGCTTCCTCCTCCCACCGCTGGATGATGTGTCCGCCCTCGGTTAAGCTCTCCGAGCAGTTCGAGGATAAGCCTTCGACCTACGCGGAAGAGGGCACGTATCTGCATGAGTTGTGCGAGTTGAAGCTGCACCGCTACTTGGGCGATATGGCTATGGAAGCTGTGGAAGCGCAGTACGCCGAGCACCGTGACAGCGAGTTTTATTCGGACGAGGCCGAAAGCGTCACGGATGAATACATCGCCTTCTGCGTTGAAACCATCGAGGCGGTCCGCTCCTCCTGTCCTGATCCGCTGATCATGGTGGAGCACCGGCTGGATTACAGCGAGTACGTGCCGGAGGGCTTCGGTACCGGCGATCTGGTCATCGTAGCGGACGGCGTGATCGAGGTAATCGATTTCAAGGGCGGCCGCGGCGTAAGGGTGGACGCCCATCGCAACAGTCAGCTCATGCTCTACGCACTGGGCGCGCTGATGGAGTTCGACCCGCTCTACGACATCCACCATGTGCGCATGACCATCGTACAGCCCCGGCTGAACAATCTGTCCTCCTATGAGATGGAGGCAGATGAGCTGCTGCGCTGGGCGGAGACGGAGGTGCGCCCCAAAGCACAGCTGGCCTATGAAGGCAAGGGCGAATTCTGCGCCGGCGAATGGTGCCGCTTCTGCAAGGCGCGCTATACCTGCCGGAAACGCAGCGAATATCATATGCGCCTGGCAGAGCGGGACTTCAAGCAGCCCGACCTGCTTTCGGATGAGGAAATTGCCGACATCCTGCCCGTGGCGGAAAGCCTGAACAGCTGGGTACAGGATCTCATGGCCTATGCAACGCAGGAAGCGGTAGACGGAAAGCACTGGCCGGGCTATAAGCTGGTCGCTGGGCGCACGGTGCGCAAATACACCAGCGAAGCTGAGGTCATTAAGGCGGCGACCGAGGCGGGCTACACCGACATCTACAAGACCACGCTGCTGGGCGTTGGCGATCTGGAAAAGCGGCTGGGCAGAAAGAAGTTCAGCGAGGTGCTGGGCAGGTACGTCGTCAAGCCCCAGGGTGCGCCGACGCTCATCCCTGAAACCGATCCCCGCAAGCCGTATTCCGATGCGGCGGGCGATTTTATCAACTAACCTCTACGACAGCCGAAGAGGCGGAAAGGAAAAACACTATGTCCATCAAAGTCATCACCGGCAAGGTTCGCGCGTCCTTCGTTCACGTTTTCGAGCCCCAGAGCATCAACGGCAGCGAACCCAAGTACAGCTGCTCCCTCATCATCCCCAAGAGCGATACCGTGACGGTCGGGAAAATCAGGGAAGCCATTGAGCAGGCCAAACAGGAGGGCGTGTCCAAGTGGGGCGGAAAGATCCCTCCGAACCTGAAGCTGCCCCTGCGCGACGGTGATGTGGATCGTCCGGAGGATCCTGCCTATGCAGACAGCTATTTCATCAACGCCACCAGTCAGGAACAGCCCGGCGTGGTCGACCGCAAGCGCGTGAAGATCACCGATCCGCTGGCGATCTACTCCGGCTGCTACATCCG
>CAKUCE010000298.1 GCA_934643535.1 uncultured Clostridia bacterium
AGCTGGATGAGCTTTTCATTGGGCTGGTCCGTGGGGAAGCCGCAGAAGAAGTAGGCATCCACCTTGAAGCGCTCATTCTTGACGATGCTCTGGATCAGCTCCAGGGCCTGTTCTTTCGTGGTGATGGCATTTCGCCAAAAGATCCCTCCTCCGCTTTGTGGACCATCCACAAGAGGCTCCCGCCGCAGCCCCGGTGGCCTCAAGCGGCGCGTCCTGCGATCCCACACGGCGCGCCGCTTTTTCCGTATCCGGTCCTCCGGCTCTCCCGCGCTTCTCAGAACCGCAGGTTCGTGTCTTTCACGAAGTTCTGCGTGCCGTAGAGCACCAGGGTGTCGGTGATGCCGTTTTCCTTGGCGTACTCCACCACATCGCCCTGGAAAAACCGCAGGTCGAGGACGTGGACCTCCGCATAGTCCTCCACCGGGAACTGGGCGAAGGTGTTGCCGTAGGAATCCTTGATGAGCAGGAGCTTGCCGCTCTTGCCGCTGCCCTCGATCACCGTCTGCGCCTGGTTGGAGTTCAGGAACACGGCGTACTGGTCGCTGCCATCCAGGTATTTGCGCTCATAGACGCTGTCCGTTTCATACTGGCCGTTATTATAGGAAACACGGCGGCTGGCGTGCTTGTACCACGCCGTGATCTCCTCGGCGGGAACGGTGGGCAGAGGGACTTTGTTCCAGGTGGTGCCGCGGAAGTCATCGCAGAGGACCTCCTGCGTCCACTCCCCCGCTGCAGGCTCGATGCCCCGCCAGGCGCAGTAGGCATAGTAGGCCCCCAGGCTCGTCCAGTGGTGGTCGGTACGGTAATAGATATTCTCGCCGCTGTGGGCAGCGAGGGCGGAGAGCACATCCGCCCAGTCAACGCCTGCGTCGGTCAGCGCCTGCAGGATCGCGGCGTAGTCCGCCACGGGCGCGTAGGCGGGCAGCTTGTCCGTCAGCACCTGCGCCGCCATGGGGACCAGGATGGTCTTCACGGCGATGCCCTCTGCCGCCAGCTTTTTCTGTAGATCGGCCAGGGCGGCCGCGTTGGCGGTAAGCTGCTTTTTGCTGTAGGATGTCAACTTGTCCATCAGATACTGATCCTTGCAGAGATAGACGCCGCCGCTCTCCCGCTTGCCCACGGCCAGCTCCAGATAGGTCTTCATGGTCACCCAGCCGTCCCGCAGGGGGACCTGGTCGGTGAGGTAGTCTTCCAGCTCGTCGCCAAACTTGCCGGAAAGAAAGGCGGCCATCGTAAATTGCGGTTTTTGCGTCAGGGTGCGTTTTTCCCGTTCTGAGTAATACCGATCCGGCATGATCAGCCCCGCCAGCGCGGACAGCGCCAACAGCAGGCAGAAAAAGGAGGTAATGATCTTATTTCGCATTTTCTCACCTCAGAATCGGAAGTACAGGAACGGATTATAGCTGCCGCTGACAAGATAGGCCGCTGCCATCCCCAGCACGCAGACAAGGCCGCCGCAGTCCGCCGCGGTCAGCGCCCGCTGGCCCAGCCGGGAGTTCAGCTTTTCATAGCAGCGTTTGCCAAGGGGCGTGGCGGCCAGGGCGCAAACCGCAAGCATCAGCCCATAAGTCAGCAGGAGATACAAGCTGCCGCTGTCATATAACTTGCCGGAGAACATGGCTTTCCCCCACGCAAAGCCTCTGGCAATGTCCGGGAAGGCGAAGAGCGTCCAGCTGACCGTCACCAGCGCCAGGGCGTAGATGTGCCGGAATGCGGCAGGCAGCTTTCGGAGCCAGCGCAGCAGAAAGAGCTTTTCCGCCACCAGCAGCACGCCGAAATACGCGCCCCAGAGGACGAAGTTCCAGCTGGCCCCGTGCCAGAAGCCCGTCAGCAGCCAGACGATGGCGATGTTGCGCAGCTGCTTTGCAAGGCCCCCCTGGTTGCCGCCCAGGGGGATGTAGACATAATCCCGGAACCAGGTGGACAGGGAGATGTGCCAGCGCCGCCAGAAATCGGTAATACTGTCGGCAAGAAACGGATAGTTGAAGTTCTCCCAAAAGCGGAAGCCCAGCATCCGCCCGAGACCGATGGCCATGTCGGAATAGCCGGAGAAGTCGAAGTAGATCTGGAAGCCGTAGGCGATGACGCCCAGCCAGGCCGTCAGCACCGTGGGATCTGTCTGGGCGGACGCCGCCTCCCACAAAAGGCCGATGTTGTTGGCCAGCAGCACCTTTTTCCCCATGCCGCAGGCGAAGCGCTTCACGCCGGAGGCAAAGAGGTCGGCGGAGCCCTCCCGGTGCTCCAGCTCGTCCGCCACCGTCTGGTAGCGGACGATGGGGCCCGCGATGAGCTGCGGGAACAGAGTCACATACGCGCCGAAATGAAGGATATTTTTCTGCGCTTTCGCTTCCCCGCGGTAGACATCGATGGTGTAGCTCATGGTCTGGAAGGTGTAGAAGCTGATGCCGATGGGCAGGGGCAGGTTCGGCTGGGGAATGGCCGTGCCGAGCAGCGAATTGAGCGTGCCGATCAGGAAGTCACTGTATTTGAAGACCCCCAGAAGCCCCAGGTTCCCGCAGACCGACACCAGCAGCTCGATCTTCGCGCCCCGCTGTCCCCGGTGCCGCTCCACCATCTGTCCGCAGGTGTAGTCCAGCGCAGTGGAAAACAGCATCAGCAGCACATAGACCGGCTCGCCCCAGGCGTAGAACAGCAGGCTGAAAAGGAACAGCACGCCGTTGCGCCAAGTCTTCGGCACCAGGAAATAGGCCAACAGGCAGAGGGGCAGGAAGCACTGCAGAAAGGTCAGACTGGAGAAGACCATACTCAGCCTTCCAACCCGTCGCCCATATCAAAGCCGTTATTCCCGGACGCGCTCTCCGCCGGAATGACGATGGCGTTGCTTGCGCTGCCGAAAAGAGCCTTCCAGGCGGCCTCCACCTTAGCAGCTTCCCCGGCGGCGAATTTTGCCTGCTCCTCGGCGCTGGCGCTGCCGTCTGGCTTGGCGCCCTCAAGGATCAGGGCAACATAGTTCCCGCTGATGTAAAGGCGCCCCTGCAGCACCCGCTGGAGGTCCATGTCGTACATTCTCGCATAGCTGACCACCTGGTCAAAGGACTGCTGCAGCAGCGCGGCGGCATCCTGGGCGTAACCGTCCTTGACCTTCAGAACGACCGCGCAGTCCGCGTTCAGACTGGAACTGGCGTTGCTCTCCGCCGCCCAGCTTTCCACCCGGCCCATGTCCAGGCCGTAGTAGCCGCTCATCCGGGCTTCGCTCTCCGCCGTGTCGCTGGTATTGTAGTATTCCTGAATAAGCTGGGTGATGTACTCGCTGGTGGTCTGGCCCAGGCGTTCCCGTTCCTCGCTGACCCGTTCGTGGAGGGGGATGGGAATCTGAGCGCACAGGTTCTTGGTCTCTGCCATGTTCACTCCTCCTTTGTTTGATCGCAACGCAAGGATACCCGAAAGCCGAAGAGAAAGCTATTACCAACACCACCAAGGAATCCCACACAAATGAAGCACATGCAACAAGGGCAGGAGACTAGGATACT
>CAKUCE010000299.1 GCA_934643535.1 uncultured Clostridia bacterium
GGCGTGAAGCCCATCGCGCAAAACAAAAAGGCATACCACGATTATTTCGTGGAAGAAACCTACGAATGCGGCCTGAGTCTGATGGGCACGGAAGTCAAGAGCATGCGTCAGGGCAAGGTCAACCTGAAGGAAAGCTTCTGCATCCTGCGGGGCGGCGAGGTCTTCGCCGAGGGAATGCACATCAGTCCCTACGACCACGGCAACATCTTCAACCCCGATCCCCTCCGGCCCAAGAAGCTGCTTCTGCACAAGGCGGAGATTCGCAAGCTGGCCGGGCTGGTGAGCCGTCAGGGCTACACGCTCATTCCGCTCAAGGTGTATCTGAAGGACGGACGCATGAAGCTGGAGATGGGCCTGTGCCGGGGCAAGCAGCTGCACGACAAGCGGGACGCAGCCGCCGAAAAGGACGCCCGGCGGGAGATCGAGCGGGCTTTCAGCCGCCGTCAGGACGGATAAGCGTCCCATTCATGGGGGTGTTCTGGTTTCGACGGGAGTGTTTGAGGGCATGGTTAGCGAGCCGCGGCCCCTGTACCGCGTAAAAACGGGGACAAAAAACAACTGACAATACCGAATTGTCTTTCGCGGCTTAATGCCGCGCGTCGGCCCGGGCTGCCCACAGGCCCGGTTCCCGGCGTCAGCAATGTGGGGAACGAGCGCGCCAAAGCTTTGAGGTGTCGTCCGTAATCATGAAGCTACCGTAGCCGGCAGCCCGCCGCGAGGCGACCGGCGAGGGGAATCCCAAAATCGTGGCTGCGCTCGGAGAAAACGATGTCAGCAAGCTTTCGGACGGGGGTTCGATTCCCCCCACCTCCACCAAAACAATATAATCCGAACCTTTTGCCGGTTGGTTAGAGGTTCGGATTTGTTGTTTTTATGGAAGGAATTTCAGAAAAGCATGTGCCCCAGATTTCAAAAGTGAAGTGACGCCCAGAAAATAAACAAATATTTATAACTCAAGCCCCTCAGCTTTGCCTTGATCCTGCGATTGCTGCAGTAATCCAGGTATTCTATGCGTTCCTGCTTTTAGTGTTCCATGAATTGAAATTCTTGGAGATACCGCAGCGCATTTTTGAACAATCCCAAAAAGTTTTCTATCACGGCGTAGTCCAGGCAGTTTCTTTTTCGGCTTGTGTTCTGCCGGAGCATCTGCTGATATTGTTTGTGTTGACGCTGCCAGCCCTGGTCAGAATGGAGAATAAGATTTGTCATCCTGGATCTTCTCAAAAGCTTTGTCCAGCGTAGAAGTCAGGGGCAATCCGGAGATGGTATGGCTGACCAGATCACTGCTATGCAGATTTAGAATGAGGGATAAATAGAACTTTTCTTCTATAAAAGCGATATTTTTTCATTCTGACATGGCAGACAGGTCAATTCAATTGATTTTCTATTGAAAAATGTACTGATAGTAATAAAAAGTGCATTAATAGAAGCTTCTGCTTTCAAAAGCTGTGTCTAATAAGCAATAAAAACATGCCAGCAGTGAATTTCAACGTGCTACAAGATCAATGTTATCTGATACGTCCCTTTTTTCCCTTTCCCAGTCAGGAAAAAAATTACTCCTCCGGACATACGCTCAACCAGGGAGGTGGAGTCAATGAAAAAGTATGATGCACCTGTGGTTCAGTGTGAATATGCGAAAGCCGGAAAGAGCCTTTCGCATCTGTTGGAGGAAACTTTTCGACTTTATCTTGCTCGCATCCTTGCCGTGGGGAAGCCATCTGCGGTATCCTGTGATCGATGAATGGCTGCTTATTTCAAGGAGGAAAGCATGTTCTTGGAAATAAGCAACCCCATGGATTTTCATGTGGCCTTATACATCCGGTTATCAAAGGAGGATGAAAGTGAAGGACCCTCCCAAAGCGTTACCAACCAGCAATCCTTGCTGAATGAATTTGTTCAGCAGCACCGGCTGTCCGTTTTCGATACCTATATTGATGACGGTTTCAGCGGGACCAGTTTCGACCGTCCGGCCTTTCAGCGAATGATCGAGGACATCGAAGCCAGAAAGGTCAATATGGTCATCACCAAAGACCTGTCCCGTCTTGGACGGGATTACATCATGACCGGTCACTACATGGAGCGATATTTCCCGGAAAAACGAGTGCGCTACATTTCTCTGCTGGACGGCATCGACACTGGGGTGGAATCTACCGCCAACGATATTACCCCCTTCCGGGCCATTATGAACGACATGTACGCCAAGGACATCTCCAAGAAGATCAAGTCCGTAAAGCGGGATAAGCAGCGCAAAGGGCAGTTCATCGGCGGCAAACCCATGTACGGCTACAAGATGCATCCAACGGAGAAAAACAAGATCGTCATTGATGAAGAAGCAGCCCCTGTTGTGCGGCGAATCTTTGCGATGGCACTGGAAGGCATCAGCTGTCGGCAGATCGCAGTCCGGCTGAATGAAGAACACATTCCTACACCTGCCACCTACGCTGGACTAACTCTCGGCACAAAGGGAGCATACTCCGGATTATGGTCGTCGGAACGCATTTCGGAGATGCTGAAAAACGAAACCTATATTGGCCACATGGTGCAGGGGCGGACGGTAAAGATCAGTTATAAGTCTAAAAAATGCCTCATGCAGGCTCCTGAAAACTGGGTCGTGGTGAAAAATACCCATGAGCCACTGGTGGATGAAGAGGCCTTCCAAAGGGTACAGCTGATGGTCAACAGCCGTAAGCATACCCGCAGCCGTACTTACGACTTCCTGCTGAAAGGGTTGATCTACTGCCATGAATGCGGTTATCCTATGGCGGTGATGAATCGTCCCAATGCCGCCGGGGAAGAAAGGCTGTTCTTCGTCTGCCGCACCTATCAGCGGTTTACAAAGGCGGGCGTCTGCACCTGCCACTCCATCAAAGAGCAGACGGTGACCAAAGCGGTTGTCGCCAAGGTAAAGGAGGTGTGCCGGGCTTTTCTTCGCCCGGACAGGTTACAACCCATTGCCGCCGCAGCGGTGGAGGACGCACGGAAGGCGGAAGAATGTGAATCAGAAATTCTGGCTCTGCAAAGCAGAATCGAAAACATGAACGCTCATCTGGAACAGATGTACATGGATCGGTTGAACGGCCTGTTGTCCGAAGCGGATTTTCAGCGTGTCTACAAGCGAATCAAAACGGACCGCCTGATGCTGGAAGAAAAGCTGAAACAGTTGGAAGCACAGAAAGAAAGCCCGGTCTCCACAGAGGATCGTGCCAGGGAACTGGTGCAGCAATATCTGGACTCAGCCTGCAGCAGCCGCGAACTGCTGGTCAGCCTGATCGAACGGGTGGAGCTGACCGAAGACAAACGAATCATCATCAAATTCCGCTTTCGTGAGTTGGCGGAAATTTCTTGAAGGGTCATCATTTACAATAAGCGCAGCGCTATGTTTCCCGCGTGGAAAAACACGGCGTCGAGCTGCTGCGGGAAGCGATGGAGCAGCTCGACGCCGGTGCGGGGAAATCGTAGGGGCGTTATTCGTCCCAGCTG
>CAKUCE010000300.1 GCA_934643535.1 uncultured Clostridia bacterium
GGCTTGTTATGCAAAGCTTTGCATAACAAGCCCGGCGAAGTGCAGGCGGAAAGGGAAAAATCATGAAAGGACTGCTCGTTGCCATTGTATTGGTCGTAGCGTTTCTGCTTCTGTTGGTTCTGGCCGCCTGCAGGGTCAGCGCAGAAGCGGACGCGCAGGCCGAGGAGGCTTTTCAGAGGATGATGGAGCGGCGTTCCCGGAACGGGAAAGCCGTTCTGCATAAGGAGGCGGTTATGGATGCCGGAAAGGAATAAAGGCAGTTCAAGGCTTCATTTTTCGGAGGAAAAAGCGCCCGATGCTTCCCCTTCCAAAGCGGAAGCCAAAGCAGAAAAAGCCGCTGCCCGGGCAGAGAAAATTAGGACAAATATTCCTAAAAAGAAAACCGTCTCCGTCACCCGCGCCGCAGATGAAGCCACCGGAAAAACCAGGCTGCGCCTGCATCTGGAGGAAAAGCCCAAGCCCGCGCCCTCTTTTCATTCCATGGGCGTGACGCGCCTGCCCCTGTCGGAAGTCCACCGTCAGATCGGCAAAGCGGAAGAGGAAAATACCGGCGTAGAAGCGGCCCATCATGGAGAGGAAGCTGCGGAAAAGACAGCACGCTTTGCGGAGCATTCCTATCGTTCCCACCAGCTCAAGCCCTACCGGCAGCTGGAAAAAGCTGAACACAAGCTGGATAAGGCCAACATCCGCTCGTTGCAGCAGAAGGCTGCGCTTTCCAGCAATCCTCTCTCCCGCTGGCGGCAGAAGCAGGCCATTCGAAAAGCCTATTATGCTGCGCAGACGGCAGCAGGCGGGCAGAACCCGGTGCTGCGAACACTTCACAGGATAAAGCGATTCTTTAGCCGTGGGAAGAAGACTTATGCGCTGGGCGGCGCATTGTTCCTGCTGCTGGCTATGCTGATCAACGGACTGTCCTCCTGTACCCCGCTTTTGCAGGGAGGATTGCAGGCGCTGGTAATCGCTACCTATCCCGCCGAGGACGAAGACATTCTTGCTGCCGAACGCTATTACAAGGGACTGGAGGATGAGCTTCAGCAGAAAATCGACCGCTATGCCGCGGAGCATCCGCAGTACGACGAGTTTCAGTATGATCTGGCTCGAATCTGGCATGATCCTCACGCCCTGATTTCCCTCATATCCGCTCATGCCAACGGAGAGTGGAAAATTGACGGCGTGTACGGCTTTCTGAATCGTCTGTTTGAAGAACAGTACACCCTGTCTCAAAAGGTGAAGTCCGAAACCCGGTATCGCAAGGAATGGGTAAAGCATTATGAAAAGATCGTCGATCCGGAAACGGGCGAAATCACCTGGCGGCCCTATCAGGTGCTGGAAGACGTGCCCTACACCTACCGAACCTGCACGGTCAGGCTGGAAAATTTCAACCTGTCCCATCTACCGTTCTACGTGCTAAGCCGGAAAGGAGTGGGTCGCTACGCCATGTACATTTCGGTGCTGGGCAACCGGGAGGATCTGTTCCGAGGCAATCCCTACGCTTCCACCCTGCGGGAACCGGGGAAGCACGACGTGCCTGAAGCCTATCTGGAAGATGAAACCTTCCGGCGCATTCTGGAAGAAGCGGAAAAGTATATCGGTTATCCCTACGTCTGGGGTGGGGACAGCCCGGAAACTTCCTTCGACTGTTCGGGGTTTGTGTCGTATGTATTTACCAACAGCGGCGTCCGCAACGTGGGCAGGCTGGGAGCCACCAGCCTGTACGGGGCCTGCCGGAAAATTACGCCGGAGGAGGCAAAGCCGGGCGATCTGGTTTTCTTTGAGAAAACCATTTCGGGCGTGGACGGCATTACCCATTGCGGCATTTATGTGGGAGACGGTTTCATGCTGCACTGCGGCTCGCCCATCGGGTATGCCGATCTGAGGGACAGCTACTGGCAGCAGCATTTCTTTGAATATGGCCGTCTGGCAAGAGATTGACAAACCTCGAAAAAGGAGATTGAGATGCAAAACAAACTAATGAAATATACCGAGGAACGAAACAAAATCGCGGCCAGAATGGCGGTACTGGAGGAACGCCGAAAGGCACTGGACGTGAAAATCATGGAAGCGGAGAATCTGGAAATCCGCGCCATGATGCGCAGCGAGAACCTCTCGCTGTCCGAACTGCTAGAGCTGGTGCGCACCATGCAGGAAAAGCACCGTATCCCTTATGCTGATTTGATTTTGGATGAAAATATGGAGGAAACAAACGATGAAGAACACGAATGAACGGACACGTCTTATGGTATCATTTTTATATCTATTAGTCCTACTTAGTACTGCATTTTCCATGGCAGTGATGGCGCAGGCGGAACCGATCACGCCTGAAGACTACGATGGCCTGGTCATTTTGGAAGACCCTGCGCTTCTGGGCGATTCGGAGGATGAAGGAAAAACGGAGTCGCCCGCTACGGAACCGCCTGTAACTGAAGTGCCAACGACCGAAGCACCTACGACGGAACCGACCAGGGAGCCAGCTTCCGAACCGACCATCGTTCCTACCTTGGAACCGACTGTGCCGCCGGAAGCCGCTTATAAAATTGACATGGTTCCGCCCGAAGGATGGTATCTGAACCGGGCTGTCATGGAACTGAACATTACCGATCTGAACAGCACAGGCTGGGAAAACGTAAAAATCCTCCTGAACAGTATAATTCTGATTGACGGCGAGCTTCCGTCCGGCCATATGTGGATTGAATTGAAAGACAATTGCACGGTGAAGGTTATCGTGACTGACCCCTATGGGCAGGAGCATAGCGAAAAGGTGGAAATCCGCTGCTTTGACCATACCGCGCCCATGTTGAAAGCCAGCATCAAGGGCGAATATCTTTGGGTGGAAACCAGCGATGCCGAGTCGGGAATTGCCGCCGTGCAGGTGAATGGAACCCGTTATGAGGCTGCAAAACTGACGGACGGCAAGCTGAAAATTCATCTCAAACAATATGCCGACGCCTATGAGCAGCTGCTGGTGCAGGTGATCGATAAGGTAGGAAATCCTTCCAGGACCATCGCACTGGCAAACCCCTTCTTTCATAACACGCCCACGACTGCTCCAACCAACACCCCCAAGCCTGCGAATACGCCCCAGCCCACTGCCGTATCTCATCCCACCCGAAAACCGGACGGCGGTTCTTCGGGAGATCGGGGAACCAGCGGCAAAGGGAATTCCGGCAGCCGGGCAACGGCTGCTCCCAGCCCTGTTCCTACCGCTGCTCCTACAGAAATGATCTTTCCTGCCGCAACCGTTCCGATCTACACGGAAACCCGGCAGGGCTTTCCCTTTTCCGGCACAGCCAATTCCTTTACGCGGGATTTGCTGTATGACAAAGCTATGAACAAGCAGTTTATCGCCATTGAGACTCGAAACGGCGACCTTTTCTATATGATTATTGATTACGACAAGCCGCTGGACGAGAAGGGCGAAAAGTATGAAACCTACTTTCTCAATCTGGTGG
>CAKUCE010000301.1 GCA_934643535.1 uncultured Clostridia bacterium
GAACCCTGTCAGGTCCGGAAGGAAGCAGCAGTAAGCGTGGTTTGAGATGTGCTGCGGGGTCGCTCAGCTTGAGTGTACGCGGTTTTCTATATCATTTTACCGTACAGGGAGGCGAAACGATGAATTACCGGCATTTACAGGCGATGGATCCCGAAGTTTTTCAGGCTGTAGCGGACGAAGTGGAGCGCCAGCGCGAGCATATCGAGTTGATCGCTTCGGAAAATTTTGTTTCTCCGGCTGTTCTGGAAGCGATGGGTTCCCCGCTGACGAACAAGTATGCAGAAGGTTATCCGGGACGGCGTTACTATGGCGGCTGTCAGTATGTAGACGTTGCCGAAAATATTGCCCGCGACCGGGCCAGAGAATTGTTCCATGCGGAGCATGCCAACGTACAGCCGCACAGCGGCGCACAGGCCAACACGGCGGTGTATTTCGCCATGCTGCAGCCCGGCGACGTGGTGCTGGGGATGAATTTGTCCCACGGCGGTCATCTGACCCACGGAAGCCCTGTAAACCTGAGCGGCAGGTATTTTCATTTTGTACCCTATGGCGTAGATGAGCAGAGCGGTCGGATCGACTATGAGGAAGTCCGCCGTCTGGCCAGAGAGCACCGCCCGAAGATGATCGTTGCCGGCGCATCCGCCTATCCTCGAGAGATCGACTTCCACAAAATGGCCGATATTGCTCATGAGGCCGGCGCGCTTCTGATGGTGGACATGGCTCATATTGCCGGTCTGGTGGCCGCAGGGCTGCATCAAAGCCCGGTTCCCTATGCGGATTTTGTTACCACAACAACGCACAAAACCCTTCGCGGCCCCCGCGGCGGCATGATTCTCTGCAAGGAGGCCTATGCGAAGGCCATCGACAAGGCCATTTTTCCCGGTACTCAGGGCGGCCCGCTGATGCATGTCATCGCCGCCAAGGCCGTCTGCTTCGGCGAGGCGCTGAAGCCGGAATTCCGGCAGTATCAACAGCAGATTATCCGGAACGCCAAAGCGCTGGAAAACGCATTGCGGCGTCTGGACGTGCGCATGGTCTCCGACGGAACGGACAACCATCTGCTGCTGCTGGATCTGACCAATACCAGCCGGACCGGCAAGGAACTGGAAGAACTGTTGGGCCGCTGCAACATTACTGTAAACAAGAATACCATCCCCGGGGAAAAACTGAGTCCCATGATCGCCAGCGGCATTCGGATCGGCACGCCTGCCGTGACCACCCGCGGCATGGTGGAAAGCGATATGGAGCAGATTGCCGGAATGATCCGCACGGTGATCGACGGCGGTGAGGATGCCTGCCCTGCCGTGAAGCGGCAGGTGGAGGAAATGATGCGTCGTTTCCCACTGTACGAGGGCTTCCCGAATGAATGATCAAACCAGCGAAAAAGGGCTTGCCGGGGAACGGCAGGCCCTTGCCTATCTGCGCCAGCAGGGAATGCGCCCAGTGTGCCAGCGCTACCGCTGCCCCTATGGGGAAATCGACCTGGTGATGCTGGACGGGGCGTGTCTGGTATTTGTAGAGGTCAAGCTTCGTTCCAGAGGCCGGAAAAACGACGGTGTTTCGGCCGTCACCTTTCAGAAGCGTCAGCGTCTGATCCGCGCTGCCCGAAGCTATCTGGGACAATACCCGACAGAGCTTCCCGTTCGCTTTGACATTGTCGAGATCACCGGCGAAGGCGTTTTTCATCTTCCCAACGCATTTGAGGGCAGCGAATGGTAAACGGATCGGATTCTGCGGCATGCAGGCGCTTTTTAACGATTGTTCAGAAAGCCGAAACGTGCGATAATCACGCTGAACCTACATCAAAAGGAGAGAAAAAAGAATGAAGATCCTGTTCATGGGAACTGCGGCAGCTGAGGGCGTTCCGGCGCTGTTTTGTCAATGCGGTCAATGCCTGTATGCCCGGGAGCACGGCGGCAAAGAAATTCGGGGCCGATGCGGCGCGATGATCGACGGACGGCTGAAAATTGATTTCGGGCCGGACTCCTACGCGCATATGCTGAAATATCATCTGGATTATCTATCCATGCAGGCCCTGCTGATCACCCATGGGCACGAGGATCACCTGACGCCTTCGGAGCTGGGCTATCGGACGGAGGGCTTCGGTCATTTTCCGCCGGACGACGTTCCTCTGACGGTTTACGGCAACGAACAGGTTGGCGAACTGGTGAAACCGTTTCTGAATCCCCATCTGAAATACAGCCGGATCCGTCCTTTCGAGACGCAGGAGATTGACGGCTATCATGTGACAGCGCTGGAAGCGGTTCATTATATTGATCCGAATTCCGACTGTTATCCCGTAGAGGCGGACGGCAAAATCTTTTATCGAACGGAAGAAGCCGTGTTTTACCTGATCGAAAAGGAAGGCAAAAAGATTCTGTATGCCCATGACACGGATGAATTCACCCCGAATGATATGAAATTTCTGGCTGGCCGGAAGCTCGACCTGATCTCCATGGACTGCACCAACGGCACATTCGATTGTGATTATTATGGGCATATGGGCGCCAATGATAATCTTCGCATGCGGGAAAAGCTGCTGAGCAACGGCGCGGCGGATGAGCATACGATTTTCGTAGCCAATCATTTTTCTCATAACGGCCTGGCTCCTTATGAAGAAATGCAGAAGCGTCTGCCGGGCTTTATCATCAGCTATGACGGCTTGGAGCTGAAGGTCTAAACGGCAGGATGGAAAAGAGGAGCGATTTTAGTCGCTCCTCTTTTGACTATTCCTTATGGCCAGATAGGCTTCCAGCGCGGGCAGGTTGACGGAAAAAATGGGTTCAGGCAGGGCGTTGACCGGGAAGAAGCGCAGGTCTTCCACTTCGCCGGACTGGCACTTCAATGTACCGTGATAGCTGCGGCATACGAACACCACATCCACAATGCTGACCTCGTCTCCGTTTGGGTAAACATAGCGCATCCGTTCGCCGGAAAAAACGCCCAGCATTTCCAGATGCTCCGCGATCAGCCCCGTCTCCTCCCGCAGTTCACGGGCTGCGGCCTCTTCCACACGCTCATACAGTTCCACCGCTCCGCCTGCGTAAGCCCACTCGCCGTTATCGCTCCGTTTTTCCAGCAGGATTTCGCCCCGTTCATTCTCCACGATAACGGAGGCCCCGCACTGCATCAGCGGAATATGGCCCACACGCCTGCGCATGTCCATGAGATATTCGCCCATGGACGGCTCCTTATTGCAGCGCCGCGCGAAGCGGACTCAGATCCACCACATCGGTTTCGTCCTGAATCGCCTCGTACAGCTTGCTCAAAACGTACCGGACGCCGCCAGGCACATCGCTTTCCGCGTTGAGGGGCATCACAGGATCGTGAACGCTCAGCCGCAGCAGGAACCACGCGGCATTCAACTGGTTATCAATGTCAAAGGAAATACGAACGCCCTCACGATTATCCGGCGCAATATGCCAC
>CAKUCE010000302.1 GCA_934643535.1 uncultured Clostridia bacterium
TGTCCAGCTGCTCCACGCCTTCCATGGCTTCGAATTTGCCCGGATAGGTCTTAGCCCGGTTCAGCACCTTGGCCAAATGCTTATAGAGAATCTCGTTGACCAGACTGGATTTGCCCGAGCCGCTGACGCCGGTGACGCAGCAGAACACACCCAGCGGGAAGGAAACATCGATCTTCTTCAGATTGTTCTCCCGCGCGCCCCGCACAGTGAGCCAGCCCTTCGGCTCCCGGCGTTTTTCCGGCAGCGGGATGAACCGTCTGCCACTTAAATATTGCCCCGTCAGAGACTTGGGATTGTCCAGAATGTCCTGTACCGTGCCCTGCGCCACGATCTCGCCGCCGTGAACGCCCGCGCCGGGGCCCACGTCCACGATCCAGTCGGCGGCGTACATGGTATCCTCGTCGTGCTCCACCACGATCAGGGTGTTGCCCAGATCCCGCATCCGCTTGAGGGTGCTCAGCAGCTTGTCGTTGTCCCGCTGGTGCAGGCCGATGGAGGGTTCGTCCAGAATGTACAGTACGCCCATCAGGCTGGAACCGATCTGGGTCGCCAGCCGAATGCGCTGGGCCTCGCCGCCGGACAGGGTGGCCGCCGCCCGGGACAGGGTCAGGTAGCTCAGACCCACGCTGTCCAGAAAGCCCAGCCGCGCGTCGATCTCCTTCAAAATCTGAGCAGCGATCATGCGTTCCTTTTCCGTCAGTTCCAGCGAGCGGAAAAACGCCCGCGCCTTGGTAACGCTCAGTTCGCACACCTTGGAAATGTTCAGCCCGCCCACTGTGACGGCCAACACTTCCGGGCGAAGACGCTGCCCGTGGCAGGCCCGGCACTCGTCCTCCACCATGTACTCTTCGTAGCCCGCCTTCATGGCGTCGCTGGTGGTTTCCCGGTAGCGGCGTTCCAGCGTAGGGATCACGCCCTCGAAGGTGGTGTTGTACTTGCCCGCGCCGTTGGCGCCCTCGTATTCGATGGTGATCTTGTCCGGCGAGCCGTAGAGAATCACGTCCATCACGTCCTTGGGCAGATCACGAACCGGCGTGTCCAGACTGAAATGGTATTTTCTGGCCAGCGCTTCAAAGTAGGTGTGGGCCATGCTGCCCCGATCCTGCACGTTCCACGCCATGGCCTGCAGCGCGCCCTGATGGAAGCTCAGCGTCTGGTCGGGAATAATGCTCTCCAGCGTGATATGCATCACCGTGCCCAGACCGCCGCACTGGGGGCACGCGCCGAAGGGGCTGTTGAAGCTGAACATCCGGGGCGCCAGTTCTTCGATGGATACGCCGCAGTCCGGGCAGGCGTAGTTCTGGGAAAACAGCATCGTCCCCTTGTCGAACAGGTCTACCAGCACCAGTCCCTCCGCCTCCCTGGCGGCGGTTTCCAGACTGTCCGCCAGCCGGGTGCGGAACTCGTCGGAATTGCGGACGATCAGCCGGTCGACCACGATCTCAATGCTATGCTTCTTCTTTTTATCCAGCGCCGGCAGGTCGTCCAGCTCGTACAGCTCGCCGTCGATCTTCACGCGGACGTAGCCGTGCTTCTGGGCCGCTTCCAGCATTTTGGCGTGTTCGCCCTTGCGTTCCCGCACCACGGGGGCCAGCACCTGCATCTTCTGTCCTTCGGGCAGGGTCATCACCTGATCCACCATCTGGTCGATGGTCTGCTGCTTGATCTCCCGGCCGCACTTGGGGCAATGGGGAATACCGATGCGGGCATACAGAAGGCGCAGGTAGTCGTAAATCTCCGTCACCGTGCCCACAGTGGAGCGTGGATTGCGGGCCGTGGTTTTCTGGTCGATGGAAATGGCCGGGGACAGGCCGTCGATGGAGTCGATATCCGGCTTTTCCATCTGGCCCAGAAACATCCGGGCGTAGGAGCTCAGGCTTTCCACATAGCGCCGCTGGCCCTCGGCGTAAATGGTGTCGAAGGCAAGACTGGTCTTGCCCGAGCCGCTCAGGCCGGTGAACACCACCAATTTGTTGCGGGGAATTTCCAGCGTCACGTTTTTCAGATTATGTTCCCGTGCTCCGCGCACAATCAGTTTATCCTGCAAAATGGCCACCTCGTCTGTTCCTTCGGAATCCTGTTTCAAACGCGAAAGAATGTTCGCATCAGGTATTCTACCATAGGGTTTTTGATCCCGCAAGAAGTTTCCGGTTTTCAAGGGATGGTTTTTTCTGCTATAATGAACGCCCGGGCTTCCCTTTTCTCCGGGAGCCCCGATTCCCCTGCACAGAAAGGAAGCAGCGCCATGCGAGACCGTTCCGTAGACCTCCAGCGAGGCATTCTGGTCGTCCTGATGCTCTACGCCCACCTTCTTCAGTTTTTCGGCGACCTCCAGCGGTTTCCGTCGATTCATTTCTGGGTGATGGGAATCAGCCTGCTGGCCTTTCCCGCCTTCGTCTTCTGCTTCGGCAGGACGGCGGCGCTGGCCTATCTGAAAAAGCCCTTCCGGCAGGCGCTGCCCCGCATGGGGCGCACCTTCGGGCGCTGTCTGGCTGCGTTTTATGTATCCGGCGCGGCCTTCCGGGTTCTGCGGGAGCATCGGCCGCTGGAGGCCGAAACGCTCCGGGGCATTCTCCTGCTCAGCGATATTCCCGGCTGGTCGGAATTTCTGATCGCCTTCGCCCTGCTGATGCTGGCGGCCATCGTGCTGTTCCCTCTGCTGCGGCAGATCACCTGTCGGCGGTGGCTCTGGCTTCCGCTGAGCGTGCCCTGTCTGCTGGGCTGTTTTCTTCCCTATGACCGGATTACCGTTCCTCAGCTGGCTTTGCTGATGGGCAGCCGAAGCTATGTGACTTTTCCCGTGCTGCAATACTTCCCCTTCTTTCTGGCAGGCGTGGCCTACACGGGTGCGAGCTTCCGGGAGCGGCTCGGCATAGGCGGCGTGGCGGTGGTGTTCAGCGCCGCAGGTCTGGTCTGGTACGTTCGTCACGGGCTGCCGGAGCGTTTCCCGCCCCACTGGGCGTGGATTCTCCTGCCCTGCTTTGCCATCGCCCTGCTGACGGCGCTCTGTCACGGCCTATGCCGTCTGCCCGGCGAAAAATACTGGCTGCCCGTGGAATGGCTGCGGCGGGCGCTGTGCCGTCTGGGCGGCGCGTCCCTGTATTATCTGGTGGGCAGCAATCTGGTGCTATTCACGCTGGCAGGAAGTGAGATTGCTCCCGTTTCCGGGCGTTTCTGGCCGTGGAATCAGTCGGTCCAGTCCCCTGTCGGGGCGGTCAGCTGGCTGATCGTGCTGCTGGCGCTTCTCTGGTTCGTCACCCGTCTGGCCGGGCGCAGCTTTGCCGCCGAAGTGCGCAAACGATAAGCCGTATTTCTATTTGACAACCTTTTTCCATCATGCTATCCTTTCAGCGCGGCAGTGTTTTGCCGCGCTGCTATTTTTAGGAAGAAGGGCGGATGCGCATGATCGGCGTTCTGGATTACGG
>CAKUCE010000303.1 GCA_934643535.1 uncultured Clostridia bacterium
TGAACATATGGTTCCAGCCGGATTCATAGGCTTCCCGGCCTTCGGTCAGTTCCGTGGTCTCGTTGACCTCGTGCAGGGTCTGCGCCCATTCACCCTCCGTTCCGAAGCGAAGACTGTGAGCGGAGAAATCCAGATTTTGGACCGTCAGCCGAAGAACCAGCGCCCGTTCGCCGACGGGCGTAAGGTAGGTGCAGGAGAAGCGAAGGTTCTGTTCCTCTGTGACAAAACCGGGAATCCAGCAATGGGCCCGGCTCCATACGGGACGGAGGGGCAGACGGCGTCCGTCAGCCTCCCAATAGGGACGGATCAGCCCTTCGTTCCCGCGGATCTCCAACAGGCCCTTCACCTGCATATACAGAAAAGTGACTCCTTCAACCGCACCGTCGCTTTCCCGGATGGTGGGCAGGGAGACGTACTCGTTGCCAGTGACCTGATAAGCCATCGGATGGACTCCCTTCTATGATTCGATAACGGCTTCAGCCGCTTCTTGGGTAGGACAGGCTTCCTGCTGTTCGGAGGGGTCCAGACGGCGGACGCTCTGCCGCTCCACCAGCCAGGTGCCCAGCAGTGTTCGCTCGGGGGCAAGTCCGCGCTGACGGATATGGCGCAGCAGCATTTCCACTACCAGGTGAGCCTTTTGAGATATATCCTGAGCCAGCGTGGTCAGCGCAGGCTGTACCTGCGTGGCCAGCGGCAGATCGTCGAAGCCGATCACGGAAACGTCGTCCGGGACCCGGTAACCCAGTTGGGAAAGCGCCTGCATCAGCTGTACTGCCGCCCGGTCGGACGTGCAGAAAAAAGCGGTGGGGCGATCGGGGCGTTCCATCATCCTGCGGAGCGAATCCGGGGGAAACAACTCTTCCCGGGTATGCAGAATGAAATCCTCGGACAGTTCCACGCCGCCCTCGGCCAGACCGCTGCGGAAGCCCTCCAGCCGGTGACGATCCACGTCGCTTTCATCCACGTTATTGCCCAGAAGGCCCATACGCCGGTGGCCCATGCGGATCAGATACTCCCCGGCCAACTGTCCCCCCGCGTCGTCGTCCATGCCCACATGGTTGGCCCCCGGAATGCGCACATAGCAGTCCGTAAAGACGGCGGGAATGTCGGTCAGGGATTTGAGCGTGTGCAGATGCCGGTTGTAGGCCCCGCTGAAGATCACGCCCGCCACGTTCCATCCCCGCAGATCCGCATCGATCTCCTTGTAGTTGTCGGAAAAACGGATCAGGGGATAGTAGCCGTTCTGCTGAAGCTCTACGGTCAGCGCGCCTACGTATTCCGCAGTGTAAGGGTTGCGGAAGATGTTTTCCCCCGGCGACGCCTGAACGATGACGGCGATGACATGGGATTCCCGCTGCGCCAGCGACCGGGCGGCCTGATTGGGCACGTAACCGGATTTTTTCATGATGGCCTGGATCCGCTCGGCCGTATCGGCGGAGACCCGACCAGAATTTCCATTCAGCACATTGGAGACGGTGGTCATGCTGACGCCGGCCTCCTGTGCGATTTCCTTGAGGGTAATCAACGTGCCGCCTCCTTTTCAAAGTGCTTTTTATCAATATAACACAACCCGAAATTGTTTGCAATAGGTTAAACGCTAAACTTTTCAGAAATGAATAAAATGGGAGAAATATTTCCTTTCTGTCGTTGAAAAATAAAAGCGCTTTTGGGAGGCCCGAAAAGAAAATAAGGAGCAATAATACAATCAATTCAATGACTTTGCTGATTCCTGACAAAAAAATCACAAATTTTTCTTGACAAGGGAAAAATTCGGTGATAGAGTAAAGATAAGTTAAGCGGTAAATCAAAAAACATGGCGGGAGGGAACACCGTATGAATCGCTCTGGAACGTGGAAGCGAATCAGCCGGAACTGGGGACTGTATCTGCTGCTATTGCCCTCGCTGGTGCTGCTGATCCTGTTCGCCTACAAGCCCATGTACGGCGTGGTGATCGCGTTCAAGAACTACAAGAATTCGCTGGGCATTCTGGGAAGCCCGTGGGCGGAGCCGCTGTTCAAAAATTTTCAGCGCTTTTTCAATTCCTATCAGTGCGAGGCGACCATCCGCAATACCCTTCGGCTGAGCCTGTACAGTCTGGCGGTAGGGTTCCCGATTCCCATCATCCTGGCGCTGATGATCAACCAGATCACCGCCATGCGCTTCCGCCGCACGTTTCAGACCATTCTGTATCTGCCGCATTTCATTTCCACGGTGGTCATGGTGGGCCTTCTGCTCATCTGGCTTTCTCCCTCCAGCGGACTGGTGGGCGCTTTCTACCGGCTGCTGGGCAAGGACGCGCCCAACGTCATGACCAGCGCCTCCGGCTTTCCCAGCATCTACGTCTGGTCGGACATATGGCAGCACGCAGGCTGGGACTCCATCGTGTTTCTGGCCGCGCTTTCCTCCATCGATCCCACCCTTTACGAGGCGGCTACGGTGGACGGCGCGACCCGCTGGCAGAAAATGCGCTACATCGATCTGCCGCTGCTGATGTCCACCGCCTGCATTATGCTGATCCTCCGGGCAGGCAATCTGATGAACGTGGGCTTTGAAAAGGTTTTTCTGATGCAGAACGACCTGAACATGTCCACCAGCGAGATCATCGCCACCTACGTGTACAAGATGGGTCTGCGCAACAGTCAGTACGCAGTGTCCACCGCCGTCAATCTGTTCAATAATCTGGTGAACTTCGTACTGCTGCTTCTGGTGAACTGCGTGACCCGGAAGCTGGGCGAAACCAGTCTGTTTTAAGGAGGGACGGAGGATGACTACGACAACCGGCAAGCAGAGCCTTCCCGCTTCCCACGGCAGAAACCGTGTGCGCCGCCAGCCCAAGGACGTGGCTTTTGACGTGGTGCTCTACCTGATCTGCGCCATTCTGCTGATCCTGATTCTGTATCCCCTGTGGTTTATTGTGATCGCTTCTTTTTCGGATCCGTCGGCTGTGGCGGGCGGGCATGTCTGGTTCGTGCCGGTAGGCTTTACGCTGGACGGCTATGAGGAGCTGCTCAACCAGCCCAACGTCTGGGTGGGCTATCGGAACACCATTCTCTACACCGTCACGGGCACGCTTTTCGGCCTGGCCGTCAATATCCCGGCGGCCTACGCCCTGTCCCGGAGGGATCTCTGGGGCCGGAAGGCGCTGATGGGGCTGTTCGTGTTCACCATGTTCTTCTCCGGCGGTCTGATCCCCATCTTCCTGACGGTGCAGGAATTGGGGCTGTACAACTCCTTCTGGGTGATGGTGGTGCCCTTTGCGGTCAGCGCCTACAATGTCATCGTGGCTCGCACCTTCTTTGAGACCAGCCTGCCGCCCGATTTGTGGGACGCGGCCCAGATCGACGGCTGCGGCAACCTGCGGTTCTTCTTCACTATCGCGCTGCCCCTGTCCAAGGC
>CAKUCE010000304.1 GCA_934643535.1 uncultured Clostridia bacterium
AACATTTGCTTACCTTTTTTCCGCGTTTTCTTTCCCAAATCCCCTATTTAACGAACAAACAAAAAATATCTAAAAAAAATGTTCGGATTTTTACTTTACAAATCCCTTTTTTGGGTGTATGATAATTCCCGTATTCCGAACCTGACTATGAACCAGCTACAGGAGGATGAAACCCATGAAGAAAATTCTCGGTCTGCTTCTTGCCCTCTGCCTGATCGCCGGCTGCACCAGCGCCTTCGCCGCCGGTATCCCCGTGGAACAGGTCAAAATCGGCTACATCACCATCGGTGATGAAAACGAAGGTTATTCCGCCAACCACCTCAATGGTCTGAAGGAAGCTCAGGCTGCTCTGGGCATCTCCGACGATCAGGTGCTGTGCAAGTACAACGTGCCCGAGACCGAAGACGCCTATGAAGCCGCCATCGACCTGGCGGAGCAGGGCTGCAATATCATTTTCGCCACCAGCTTCGGCCATGAGAGCTATGTGTTCCAGGCCGCTGCCGAATATCCCAACATTCAGTTCTGCAACGCCACCGGCAACTCCGCGATGAACAGCGAACTGACCAACGTGCATAACTACTTCTACGCGGTGTACGAATCCCGCTACGTCAGCGGCGTGGTCGCCGGTATGAAGCTGGCTCAGATGATCGAGGACGGCACCATCACTGCTGAAAATGCCAAGATCGGCTACGTGGGCGCTTTCCCCTTCGCCGAAGTGATCTCCGGCTTCACCTCCTTCTTCCTGGGCGCCCGCAGCCAGTGCCCCTCCGTTACCATGGAAGTCCGCTACACCAACAGCTGGGCCGATATGGCTCTGGAAAAGGAAACCGCTGAGGCTCTGATCGCTGACGGCTGCGTGCTCATTTCCCAGCATGCCGACACCACCGGCGCTCCCTCCGCTTGCGAAGCTGCCGGCGTTCCCTGCGTGGGCTACAACATCTCCATGCTGCCCGTCGCTCCCAACACCGCTCTGACCTCCGCCGCCGGCGACTGGGGCGCCTATGTGACCTACGCCGTGAAGTGCCTGATCGACGGTGAAGAAATCGCCCGTGACTGGTGCAAGGGCTACGCCGAAGGCGCTGTATACACCACCGAGCTGAACGACAGCATCGTGGCTCCCGGCACCGCTGAAAAGGTGGCCGAGCTGGAAGCCGGTTTCAAGGCCGGCACCGTCAAGGTGTTCGACACCTCCACCTTCACCGTGAACGGCGAGACCCTGACCTCCTACACCACCGCTTATGGTCTGGACGGGATCGAAATGGTGTCCGACGGCGAATTCCATGAAAGCGCCGTCCGCAGCGCTCCTTATTTCGACATTATCATTGACGGCATCACTGCTGTTGTGGAATAATAGGAACTGTTCCGCCGCCGTCCCCGGACGCGGTTTCGGGGCCGCGGCTGTTCCCAGGCCGCCGGAGGGTCTTTCAGCCCTCCGGCGCGCTTTGTTGTATGATGGAATCAGGATATGGATTGCGGAGGGATCGAATTGCAGCCAAACGACGTGTTGATCGAAATGCGCGGCATCACCAAGCATTTCGGCTCGGTGGTCGCCAATGAAAACGTGAATCTGACCGTGCGCCGGGGCGAAATTCTCAGCGTGCTGGGCGAAAATGGCAGCGGCAAAACGTCGCTGATGAACATGCTGGCCGGAATCTACTTCCCGGACGCCGGGCATATCTACATGAACGGCCGGGAGGTCGTCATCCGTTCGCCCAAGGACGCCTTCGCGCTGGGCATCGGCATGATCCATCAGCATTTCAAGCTGGTGGATGTGCTGACCGCGGCCGAAAATATCATTTTGGGGCTGCCCGGTCCGTTGAAGCTGGACATGAAGAAGGTTACGAAGGAGATTCGTGACCTGGCGGACAAATACGGCTTTGAGCTGGACCCCGAACGCAAGATCTACGAAATGAGCGTGTCCCAGAAGCAGACGGTGGAGATCGTCAAGATGCTTTACCGCGGCGCTAACGTGCTGATCCTGGACGAGCCTACCGCCGTTCTGACCCCTCAGGAGACGGAAAAGCTGTTTCAGGTGCTGCGCAACATGCGCGCTCAGGGGCATTCCATCCTGATCATCACCCACAAGCTCAACGAGGTACTCAGTCTGAGCGACCGCGTGGCTGTGCTGCGCAAGGGCGAGTCCGTCGGCACGGTGGACACCAA
This sequence comes from uncultured Clostridia bacterium, assembly GCA_934643535.1. Taxonomy (GTDB): domain Bacteria; phylum Bacillota; class Clostridia; order Christensenellales; family Aristaeellaceae; genus Limiplasma. The sequence goes on from CAKUCE010000304.1 coordinate 2,164, forward strand.
AGACGCCACGGAGCGCAGTCTGACCGAAATGATGGTGGGCAAGAAGGTCGATCTGGACATCGAGCGGCCCGACCCCGTCGATCCCATCATGAAGCTGAAGCTGACCAACGTCAACGCCGTGGATCACGAGGGCCGTCCCGTGCTGTCCAATGTGGAGTTTGAAGCCTACACCGGCGAAATTCTGGGCATCGCGGGCATCGCGGGCAGCGGCCAGAAGGAGCTGCTGGAGGCCATCGCGGGCCTGCAGCCCCTGACCAGCGGCCGCATCCAGTATCGCAACCGCAAGGGCCACATCAAGGAACTGACGGAAATGAGCGCTCAGGAGATCCGCGAGATCGGCATCCGTCTTGCCTTCGTGCCCGAGGATCGTCTGGGCATGGGGCTGGTTTCCTCCATGGGCATGACGGACAACATGATGCTCCGCTCCTACCGGATGGGCCGCAGCTTCTTTTCCCAGCGCAAGCAGCCCCGGGAGCTGGCCGAGGCCATCATGAAGGAGCTGGAGGTAGTCACCCCCAGCGTGGAATGGCCCGTGGGCCGCATGAGCGGCGGCAACGTGCAGAAGGTGCTGGTTGGCCGTGAGATTTCCTCTTCTCCGCAGGTGCTGATGGTGGCCTATCCCGTCCGCGGGCTGGACATCAACTCCTCCTATACGATCTATCACCTGCTCAACGAGCAAAAAAAGAAGGGTTCCGCCGTCCTCTGCGTCGGCGAGGATCTGGACGTGCTGCTGGCCCTGTGCGACCGGATCCTGGTGCTGGCCGACGGCAAGATCAGCGGCATTGTGGACGCGCGCACCGCCACCAAGGAGGACGTGGGCCTGCTGATGACCAGCCACGGCTATCGCGGAGCGGACAAGGAGGCGGAAGCATGAGTCAGGTATCCACCAAAGAACCCCTGTTTCATATCGTCAAGCGGGAGGGCGTGACCTTCGTCCGGGCCTCCCTGATCCGGCTGGTTGCCATTCTGCTGGCGCTGGTGGTCTGCGCTTTCGTCATCATGGGCATGACGGGCATGAATCCCCTGAGCGTATACGCCGGCATCTGGAGCGGCGCGGTGGGCACGGCCCGGCGCACCTGGGTCACCCTGCGGGATTCGGCCATTCTTCTGTGCATCGGCTTTGCGGTGCTGCCCGCCTTCCGGATGCGCTTCTGGAACATCGGCGCCGAAGGGCAGGTGCTGGTGGGGGCCATGGCCACCGCCGCCGTGATGATCTACGG